>CAMHPW010000137.1 GCA_946187095.1 uncultured Clostridia bacterium
TCTTGTTCTTGAGCGTCTTGCCGCTGCCGAAATGCCGCATTCGATGCGATGTATTCCCCGACTTGCCGTGCGCTGGTCGCGGTAGACGGATCGACATAACGACGACCGAACTCTGCACCCAGATAAGAATGCTCTGACCCATCAATCATATCATAAACCCGCGACATGTGACTACCCCACTTTCACCTACACCTTCATCCTGTCTACGAAAACTGTCGTCCGCAGAACGGCATTCGCCGAGACATCCGAGTCGGCCCATTCGCTCGACTTTTCAATCTTCTTCATCTTCAACCTTCCTATCAAATTATACCATCATTCGCACTGGCGCCAGCACAACCGACTTCTCCTCCCCGGCCTCGCCCGACACGGAGCAATTTACTTGCGGCAATTTTGGCTGGCCCTGTAGCCCTCACATCTTACAACTTCTCAATGGTATTCAAAAACGCATCGATCTTCAAAGCCCCCTGAACAGCATCGCCATCTTTCAGGAACACCATGACCCTTGTAATTGGGGCCATATAGTCAACATCGTCGCAATTTGAATTTTTTGTATGAAATTTTTAGTCTTTGTTCAGTATTTAGTCATAAGGTACGGTTGGGAAGCAATTTTATGCCCATAATATTTGTCATTTTGCCATCAAATATAGGGATTGACTAAATTTTTGTCGCACATAGAAAAAATCAGCCGACAGAATGGATATTCTGCCGACTGATTGTGTCAATCATTGCACATTGCACATTGCAAATTGCACATTATTTGAAGTAGTTTACTCCGCTTTCAAATATTTTCTGGTCTTTTTCAAAGGGTACGTTGAAGTAGAGGTTATCGCCTTTACGTTCGGAATGTCCCATTTTGCCGAGAACACGTCCATCGGGACTTGTAATGCCCTCTATGGCACATATAGAGCCGTTGGGATTGTATTCAATGTCACAAGCCTGTTTGCCGTCGGGTGAAACGTACTGCGTAGCAACCTGACCGTTTTCAATGAGAGTTTTGAGAACGTCATCATTTGCGACAAATCTGCCCTCACCGTGTGAAATCGGTACAGCGAATATATCGCCTGCATTGACGGACGAGAACCACGGAGATTTCACGGAAGTAACTCTTGTATAAGCCATTCTGGAAATATGTCTGCCGACAGTGTTGAAAGTAAGTGTGGGGTCTGTTTCTTTGAGGTCGACTATTTCGCCGTAAGGCACAAGACCAAGTTTAATGAGAGCCTGGAAACCGTTGCAAATACCCAACATCAAGCCGTCACGGTTTTTGAGAAGTTCATTGACAGCCTCTGAAATTCTGGGATTGCGGAAAGTGGTGGCAATGAATTTGCCCGAGCCGTCAGGTTCATCACCGCCCGAAAATCCGCCCGGCAACATAATCATTTGTGATTCATTGATAAGTTTGACCATTTCGGCAATGGTTTCTTCAATGGCATTGGGTGTAAGGTTGCGTACAACGAGTAATTTCGGTTCTGCACCTGCTTTGACGAATGCACGGGCTGTATCAATTTCGCAGTTAGTGCCGGGGAATACAGGGATAAATACTTTGGGTTTAGCGGTCTTGATGACAGGGGAAGATGTATTTCTTTCCGTATAGAGCGGGATTTCAACCTGATTTTCGGGGCAGGGTGCTTTGACGGGGAATACGCTTTCCAGCTTGCCTGTCCATTCTTCAATGAGTTCATCTATTGAGAGGACTGCACCGTTGACAGTGATATTGCCGTCATTGGTAGTTGTGCCGAGTTCATAGTGAAGAATACTTTCATCGAGTTCTGCACCATCAGCGAGTTCAACGACAAGTGACGCACTCAAAGGTGCAAACAGTTCATCATTTGTCAAATCTTTTGCGAATTTAAAGCCTATTTTGTTGCCGAAAGACATTTTTGCAACTGTAGCCGCCGCACCGCCCTCTTTCACGACTGACGCAGACAATACTTTACCGTCATTCATAAGGGCATACACGGCTTTATACATCTCTTTAAGTTTATCCCAATCAGGCAGAAGTGCCTTTTTATCTTCGGGAACGGGGATATAGATAACTTTTGAACCCGATTTTTTGAATTCGGCAGAAATTGTTTTAGACGCTTTTGTCATAGCGACTGCAAAGCTGACGAGTGTAGGCGGTACGTCCAAATCTTCAAAAGAGCCTGACATACTGTCTTTACCGCCAATGGAAGGCAGTCCCATTTTGATTTGAGCGACAAGAGAGCCGAGTAAAGCGGCGGCAGGCTTGCCCCAACGTGACGGAACATCATGAAGTCTTTCAAAATATTCCTGGAAAGTCAGTCTTGCTGTCAGAGGATTTGCACCGATGGCGAGGAGTTTGGAAAGGGATTCCGTAACGGCATAAGCGGCACTGTGGAACGGACTCCATCTTGAAATACCCGGGATATAGCCGTAAGACATAGCGGTAGCGTCATCTGTTTCACCCTCAAGGAGAGGAATTTTCGCCGCCATAGCATCTTCGGGCGTAAGCTGAGTGACACCGCCGAAAGGCATTAAAACGGTAGCCGCACCGATACTTGCGTCAAATCTTTCACACAAGCCTTTCTGTGAACAAACTTCAAGCCTTGAAAGGTTTTTCTTGAAAGCGGTTGCTGTATCGAGATTTGAGAGGATTTCGGGGGCATGGTTTCTGTAACATTTGTCGGGATTGGGGGCGGTAATATAAGCCTGTGCGACCTGTGTTACACCATTTGTATTGAGGAATGCACGGCTTAAATCAACGATAGTCTTGCCACGCCATTTCATAGTAAGACGGGGATTTTCCGTAACAACGGCAACGGCAGTAGCTTCCAGATTTTCCTTGTCGGCTTCTTTAATGAATTTGTCAACGTCATTTTTATCGAGAACGACAGCCATTCTTTCCTGAGATTCGGAAATAGCGAGTTCCGTACCGTCAAGACCATCGTATTTTTTGGTAACTTTGTCAAGGTCAACGGTCAAGCCGTCGGCGAGTTCACCTATTGCAACGCATACACCGCCTGCACCAAAGTCATTACATCTCTTTATCATAGTGGAAACAGTGCTGTTTCTGAAAAGACGCTGAATTTTACGTTCTGTGGGGGGATTACCCTTTTGCACTTCGGCACCGCAGGTTTCAATGGAATCCATTGTATGAGCCTTTGAAGAACCAGTTGCACCGCCGCAGCCGTCACGACCTGTACGACCGCCCAAAAGGACGATAATATCATCGGGAGCGGGAACGTCACGGATAACATTTGCTTTGGGAGATGCACCGATAACGGCACCGATTTCAAGACGTTTAGCGACATAGCCTTTGTCATAAAGTTCCGTAACCTGACCTGTTGCCAAGCCGATTTGATTTCCGTAAGAACTGTAACCTGCCGCCGCACCTGTTGTAATTTTGCGTGAGGGGAGTTTGCCTGCCATAGTATCTTCAAATGCAACAGTCGGGTCACCCGAGCCTGTTACACGCATAGCCTGATATACATAAGCACGTCCCGAAAGGGGGTCACGGATAGCACCGCCCAAACAGGTAGCCGCACCGCCGAAAGGTTCAATTTCGGTCGGATGATTGTGAGTTTCATTTTTGAATTGTACAAGCCATTGTTCCGTTTTGCCGTCAATGGTGACAGGCACTTCAATGGAGCAGGCATTGATTTCATCACTCTGGTCAAGGTCGGGGATAAGACCACGTTTTTTAAGGAGTTTCATACCGACGAGGGCCATATCCATGAGAGAAACATCTCTTGTAGAATCTTTGCCGTAAATTTCGTCACGGCTTTCATAGTAGAGTTTCAAGGCATTTTCGATTGTTTCGGAAAGGATACCCTTTTCGATTTCGATTTTTTCAAGACGTGTAAGGAAAGTCGTGTGACGGCAGTGGTCGGACCAGTATGTGTCGATAACACGGAGTTCTGTAACAGTCGGGTCACGGTGTTCGTCGTCACGGAAATAATCACGGCAGAATTTCAAATCGGAAAGCGTCATAGCAAAGCCCATGGAATTGAAATAAGTCTGCATTTCGTCATCATTCCATTTAGTGAAGCCCTCTACAACGGCTACATCATCGGGAACGGCTGATTTCAAGTCAAGTGAATCGGGCTTATCGAGAGAGGCAAGACGGGATTCAACGGGGTTGATAAGATAATGCTGTACTTTTTTGAAGTCATCTTCTGAGATATCGCCTTTGAGAGCGATAAGTTTAGCAGTCAAAACCTGAGGACGTTCACCCTGAGTTAAAAGCTGAACGCACTGGGCGGCAGAGTCTGCACGCTGGTCATACTGTCCGGGAAGATATTCCATAGCGAATATTTTAAAATCGCTGTTTTCGGGGAGAGTTTCATCATAGACGATATCGGCATTGGTTTCGCTTAAAATGGTATTTTTAGCCTTTTGAAAATCGTCACCGTCAAGACCGCTTATATCATAGCGGTTGATAATTCTGACTTGTTCGAGAGCGTTAAGACCGAGATTATTTCTGAGGTCGGCAAGGAGATTCTGAGCCTCTACATCAAAGCCTGCACGCTTTTCAACAAAAATTCTTTTAACAGCAGTCATTTTGTTACACCCATTTCTGCAAAATATTTTTTAATAAGTAGATTTTATCATAAAAAAATATATATTTCAAGTGAAAAAGCAATCGGTACACAAAA
>CAMHPW010000138.1 GCA_946187095.1 uncultured Clostridia bacterium
TAGTGAAAACTTCATCAGCGGCAGCAGCATCTTCCATTTCGACACGCAGCATGATTCTTGTAGCGGGATCCATGGTAGTTTCCCAAAGCTGATCGGAATCCATTTCACCAAGACCTTTGTATCTCTGGATCTCGTATTTTCCGCCGAGTTCGGACATGATCTTATCACGTTCACTGTCGGAATAGGCATAGTGATGTTCTTTGCCTTTGGTAATACGGTAAAGAGGGGGCTGTGCGATATAGACATGACCTTCTTCGATCAGAGGACGCATGAAACGGAAGAAGAATGTGAGCATGAGAGTGCGTATATGAGAACCGTCAACATCGGCATCCGCCATGATAATAATTTTGCCGTAACGGAGTTTGGAAAGGTCTATTTCATCACCGATACCGCAGCCGAGGGCTGTAATGACGGGCAGAAGTTTATCATTGCCGTAAACACGGTCAAGCCGTGCTTTTTCGACATTGAGCATTTTGCCCCAGAGGGGAAGGATCGCCTGAAAACGTCTGTCACGGCCGCCTTTGGCAGAGCCGCCGGCAGAATCGCCCTCAACGATATAGATTTCTGTTTCTTCGACATTTCTGGACTGACAGTCGGCAAGTTTGCCGGGAAGTCCGGCACCCTCCATAGCGGTCTTGCGTTGTCTTGCAAGGTCACGGGCTTTTCTTGCGGCATCACGGGCTTTGGCAGCCATAAGAGCCTTTTCAAAAATCGCCTTTGCGGTCACGGGATTTTCTTCGAGGTATTGTTCAAGTTTTTCGCTGACGAGCTTGTCAACGAGTGTACGGACGGAAGTATTGCCGAGTTTGGCTTTTGTCTGACCTTCAAACTGAGCCTCTTTGAGTTTGACGCTGATCACGGCAGTAAGACCTTCACGGACATCTTCACCGCTGAGATTCCTGTCGGAATCCTTGAGGATATTGAATTTACGGGCATAATCGTTCATGACTTTCGTCAGGGCACGTTTGAAGCCATCTACATGGGTACCGCCGTCATTGGTATGGATGTTATTGGCAAATGAGAGAAGGAGTTCGTTATAGCTGTCGTTGTACTGCATGGCAATTTCAGCAGAGGCAGTATCGTCCTCATTTTTGGCACTGAAACAAATGACATCGGGGTGAATGACATCAAGCGAGCGTTTCTTATGAATATATTCCACAAAGCTGGAAACACCGCCCTCATAGCAGAAGTTGTCGGAGATGATATTTTCACTGTCACGTTCATCTGTGAGAGAAATGTGAATGCCTGCATTGAGGAAAGCCTGTTCACGCAGACGGGTGGCAAGGGTTTCATAGTCATAGACTTCCGTTTCGGTGAAGATCAGCGGATCGGCTTTGAAAGTAACAGTCGTTCCGGTAGAGGAAGTATCGCCGATGATCTTGAGATCGGAGACGGTTTTTCCACGTTCAAAACGCTGCTGATAGATATTTTTTCCGTCGTGTACTTCCACTTCGGTCCATTCGGAAAGGGCATTGACAACAGAGGCACCGACACCGTGCAAACCGCCCGAAACTTTATAGCCGCCGCCGCCGAACTTGCCGCCTGCATGGAGGACAGTGAAAACGACCGTCACGGCAGGGATACCGAGTTTCGGCTGGATTCCCACGGGGATTCCACGGCCGTTGTCGGCAACACGGATAATATCGCCCTTGAGTATGGAAACTTCTATTTTGGAGCAGTAGCCGGCAAGAGCCTCGTCAATGGAGTTGTCCACGATCTCATAGACGAGATGATGAAGACCTCTCGGACCTGTCGAACCGATGTACATACCGGGGCGTTTTCTGACGGCCTCAAGACCTTCGAGGACCTGTATTTCATCGGCACCGTAATTTTGAGTTGTCTGGGAAATATCGTTGAGAGTATCCATTTTTCCACCCTTTCAGAAGAAATTGTTGAAAACTTTATTGTTTGTCATCGGAATTTTCATTCAGATCAAAAAGTACCTCGGTATTGGAGATATCTTTCGGGAGAGAGCTGTCGATCCCGCCTGTACTTTGCTGAATTTTCTGATCGGCATTATTTTTGGCAAGCATGAATTTCTTTGAGAAGTCATCTTCGACATCGAGCTGTACAGGCTTGGCAGATTTATTTTTCTTGTTGAAGATACGTTTGGGCATTCTTTTCATGGGATAAATTTTGTCATTGAAAGGTTCCAGTTTGACAAAGAAAGGGGTAACGAGATAGAACACAACAAACGGCAGAACGATCCAAAGGATATTTTTAAGATCGGAGTGATCTCCGAACATGGAGAAAAGCAGCATCAGGAGAACGGCTAAAGCACACACGAAAGCAGCAAGTGCGGATAAGCCCTGATGTATGATGACATTGGAGGTACACTGGCACTTGTAGCAGTAATATTCACCTTTTTTCTTGATGAACATAGCCCCCGGATAAGAAATTTTCCTGCCGCAGTAGGGGCATCTTGTCAGGAGAGTATTTGACATTGAAAGCACTCTTTTCTATCAAAGATTGTATCGTTGAAAATCGGCTCATACGAGCGTTTTTCCCTGCAGGTATATAACTATATGCCCTTGTGCATAAAACGCTGCTGAGAGCGTTCTGAGAGGGCATACGAAGCATTTCTGAAGTCATACCGACAGCAGGATATATCAGGTATCAGCCCTGATTATTATATCATATAAAGGGAGTTTGTTTTTTCTCAAAAAGAATTAAAATCAAAAGATATTCGGTACAGCAAATTCAACAAATTATCGTGAAAAAGTGGAAAATTCAGATAACAAGGCGTTTGGAGAGAGTGACGGGGGAGAGCTGGCAGATGTATATTTTAACGCTGCCGCTTTCACGGCATACAACGAAGGATTTGGGGAGTTCGGAGGAAACATTGATGATCTGACCGTTTGTTTGGGCATTGGCAAGAAATTCACGTGTCTTGGCTGAAATGGTTGAATTGTCGAGATCGAATATGCCGATGATATCGGACTGGCGGATCACAGTTTCGTTTCCCAAATGGAGATACATGATATCACTCCGTTCTGATAATTTTGCCATTCTGGATAAGGAATTTATTTTGTGCGGATATATTTGTGTCGCAGCAGGTGATGAATACCTGAAAACCGTCAAGGCGGTGGATGAGATAATTCTGACGCTGACTGTCGAGTTCACTGAGGACATCGTCAAGGAGAATGACAGGGGGTTCTCCCTTTGATTTTTGCAGCAAAGCGGCTTCGGCTAATTTCATGGAGAGTACAGCGGAACGCTGCTGTCCCTGAGAAGCGTAGCTTTTGGCATCTTTGGAGTTGATCCTGATCGTCATATCATCACGGTGGACACCTTTGACAGTATAGCCAAGAGAGATTTCTTCTTCCTGTTTATGACGGAGGGCATTCAGGATACAGTTTTTGAGTTCCTCACGGGGCATATCGGAAGTACTGCTGTAGCCTGTGCGGCAGGCAGTTTCAAGCGTTTCTGCATTGTTGGATATACCCTGATAGAACTGTGATGAAAGCTTTGAAAATTCTTTCATATAGGCATACCTGTGGAAAGCGATCAGAGAGCCTTCCTCTGCAAGACGTTCATTCCATGCGTCAAGGGTATCGGAGAGAGAGGGATTCTGCTGAATGGCTTTGAGCAGGGCATTTCTCTGATTCAGGATTTTTCTGTAGCGGCTGAGGAAGATGGCATAGGAGGGTTTGATCTGGCACAGGGCACTGTCAATGAAATTGCGTCTTTCATCAGGACCGTTTTTAACAAGCGTCAGGTGATTCGGTGAAAAGATGACGGCACAGAAAGAGCCGATAATTTCGGATAAATAATTTTTTTGTACCCCATTGAGAAATGGGGTACGTTTGTTATTTTGGATCAGGATTTCAACCGTTTGTTCACGGTTGGTTGAAAAGAAAGCAGCTTTGACTCTGGCAAATTTTTGGTCAAAGGAAATGAGTTCCCTGTCTTTAGCTCCACGGAAAGACCGTCCGCCCGTCAGGAGCCACATACACTCAATGAGATTGGTTTTGCCCTGTGCATTGTTGCCGCAGATGATATTGATATTTTCACCGGGGGAAAGGGAGGAATTCTGAAGATTCCTGTAATTTTCAAAGCTGAGGTTTTGGATGAACACTTAAAGCACCTCAAAGACATTTCCGTCAAATTCGGCGTTGTCACCTTTACGCATTTTTTTTCCACGCATGGTACAGACTTCGCCGTTGACTCTGACAAGACCGTTTTGTATGGCGAATTTTGCCTGACCGCCTGTTTCAAAGACACCGAGCATTTTGAGCATGGCATCAAGGCGGATAAATTCTTCATTTTCGTTAAGTTTCAGTTTGTTGTCAAGCATTTCTCAACCTCACGGGCATCACGAGGAAAATGAAATGATCGCCCTCGCTGGGAAGAATGACAATGGGCTTGAGAGAGCCGTTCATTCTCATTCTGACTTCATCTGTTTCGGAGAATTTCAGGGCATCAAGGATATACTTGTTGTCAAGACCGATCTCAACGTAACTGCCGCTGATCTCTGTCTGAAATTCATCTGTCGCTTCGCCTTTGGAAGTATTGCAGGAAGTGGTAACAGTATTGTTTTCAAAACAGCATCTGATAGGAGTTTTGATCCTGTCTGTCAGGAGAAGTGACATTCTTT
>CAMHPW010000139.1 GCA_946187095.1 uncultured Clostridia bacterium
AAATCTGTCTGATTTTGCTGTAAAAACCTTGAAGATATTTAAGAAAAGCCTGAAAAATACACATATTTTTAAGCATGGTGATTTTTTTGGTTGTATAAAGTTACAAAGTTAAAATTTAGCATTATGCACTACTTTTATTACGAATGATTATAGAATATATACGAAAAGAAGAATTTTTTTCGTCAAAATAACTATCTGAAAACACATTTTTTTGAAATATCTTTTAAAATAAAATTCTTAAAAAGAAATATAGTAAAAGATTTTTTTGATATAATAAAAATTGTGAATTTAGTTTGCTTTACAAATTCGAATAAAATGTTAAAATAATATTAACAAAAGTCAGTTGATGTATGCAGGAAACTGCGGAAGGGGTACATTGACGGGCTTAAAGATGACAGAACGACATTTTTACAAAACATTATTTAAGGAGAGTGATTTTTAGTGGGCAATGAAACAAAAAGCCGTTTCAGACTTGGCAGCAAGATATCGAGCATAGTTCTTTCGGTTGCGATGCTTGCGACAACCTTTACGGGACTGGGCAGCACACTCGTTCCCCAGACCAGCATTACAGTAAATGCAGCAGGAAATTACGGTCTTGCAGACAACATTCAGGACGGTAATATTCTTCACTGCTTCTGCTGGAAGTACGATGACATCAAGGATATGCTTCCCGAAATCGCAGAGGCAGGATTTACATCGGTACAGGTATCTCCGCCGCAGGCTACGGCAGGTACAGGTGCATGGTGGTGGTTCTATCAGCCGCTGGGATTCTATATCGGCTCCAATGCCATGGGTAATGAGCAGTCTTTGAAAGCTCTTTGTTCGGAAGCACATAACTATGGCATTAAGATTATCGCCGACGTTGTTGCCAACCACCTTGCAGGCGACCACAGCAATATTCAGGATGACTTGAAAGACGGTCAGTACTGGCACAGTGAACAGTACAATGCAGATGACGGTGACCGTTACAGAGTTACACACGGTAAGATCGGTATGCCCGACCTTGCAACGGAAAATTCACACGTTCAGGACTGTGTTATCAAATACCTTGCTCAGCTCAAGAGTGCAGGTGTTGACGGTATCCGTTTCGATGCTGCAAAGCATATCGGTCTTCCTTCCGAGGGCGACCAGTTCTGGGCAAGAGTAACAGCCAGCACCGACCTGTGGAGCTACGGCGAAATCCTCAATAACCCCGGTATCAGCCTTGACGAAGGTGCTTCGACAAGACAGCAGGCTATCAATGTCATGAAGGAGTATTCCAACTATATCGGTATTACCGACAGTGTGTACGGCAAACTTCTCCGTGACGAACTCGCAAAAGGCAAATTCCCCGATTCCCCCAGCGTCTATGCCGGTGCATGGATGGGTATTGCCAATACAAGACTCGTATATTGGGGCGAAAGCCATGATACATGGTCAAACAATGACGACTGGGGCAGTTCCAGAAACGTAGACCAGAACGTCATCGACCGTGCTTATGCTATCGCAGGCTCCCGTAACCATATCGCAGCACTTTATCTTTCACGTCCTTTCTCAAAGGATAAGGACAGCATTATGATCGGTGCAAAGGGCAGCACTCACTTCACAAGCAAGGAAGTTGCCGCTGTCAACCATTACAAGAACGCACTCAACGGTCAGGACGACTACTATACAACCGGCGGCGGCTGCGGTGTCGTATGCCGTGCAGGCGGTGCCGTAGTGGCACTGGCAAGCGGCGGCAATACGGATGTTACCGTTCCCAACGGCGGCGGTACGGTTACTCCCGGTACGTATACCGATGAAATAAGCGGCAGTACATGGACGGTTACCGCAACTCAGATGACAGGTCATATCGGTGAATCCGGTATCGCCGTATTCTATAAGGGCGGTTCCCGACCCGATCCCGAAGGCAGTGTTTCGGCATCTCCCTCAACGGGCAGCTTTGAAACCACGCTTTCCGTTACTCTTAATTGCTCCGATGCAAAGAATACGACCTATACCACTTCCGAAGGTGCGTCAGGCTCTTTCACAAACGGTCAGACTATCACAATCGGTTCTTCAACAACAGCCGGCAATTCCGTGACTCTTACCCTGAAAGGTACAGGTGCAAACGGCAAGGCTCTCAGCGAAACATACACCTATAAGAAAGTAAAAGCCGGTGAGAAAGTCTATATTTACATGGACAACTCCTCTTATAACTGGAGCAGCGTATACGCTTATGTATATGACGATAGTTCCGGTACAGCCAAAGAAATGGCAAAATGGCCGGGTACCAAGCTGACGGACAAGAACTCAAAGGGCTATTTCAAACTTGATGTAACGGCTTATAAGGATAATGGTCAGGTTATTTTCAGTGACGGTACAAATTCCGATGCCAACAGATATCCTGCCGACAAAATGCCCGGCATGAAGATAGCAGGTTCTTCCAAGCTGTTCAGTGCCGGCAACAAATGGGCTGACTACTCCGACGAAGAAGTGATTATTCCCGATCCGCCCACGACCGATCCCGATGTTACTGTTGACAAGGCAAGCGGTACGAGCTTTACAACCGAAACATTTGACATCACCTTGTCATTGTCAAATGCAACAAAGGGTACTTATTCGATAGATAACGGTCCTACGAAGGAATTCACAAAAACAACAAAGGTTACGATCGGTGAAGGCAAGATTGCCGACACAGATGTGACCGTGAAAGTAACCGCAACAGACGGTTCAAAGACCACCAACAAAACGCTTACTTACAGCAAAAAGTACGTTAAAAAGACAACAAGCACATCAGCAGGTCTTGCAAGCGTATATCAGACAAACGGCGTAGGCAAGGGCAAGCAGGCTACGATCACCATTGACGGTGATGTAAGCGACTGGTCGGAAGACATGATGATCGCACAGGGTGCTGCATGGGACGTTGCAAACCACTGGAAAGGCGGTCATGAGAACTGTCTGCTCGATACCTATGCACTCTTTGCGGCATGGGATGATACCAACCTCTATATCGGCTGTCAGATGGTAAACACAACTGACACATGGGCAAATTCAGGTGAAGGTCCTCTGATGGACGGTGCAGCCGTAGGTAATGTTCCGCAGATCCTCGCACTCAGCATTGATCCCAATTCCCCTACCATGACAAACATGGAAAGCACAACAGGCAAGCCGATCTGGAGTATGGGCGGCGTTAAATTCACGACACACGTTGACAGACTTCTCTACATGAGCGGTCAGGCAGGACAGGGCAAGCCCTCCATGTTCGCACCTGCCGATGCATCAGGTAATACAGACTATACTTCTGCTACTGCTTGTATCGGATTTGCAGACGGCGGTATCGAATATGAGATGGCAAGAACCAATATATGCAGCAAGATCATCGGTCTGAACGACTCACAGAGTCCCACAGACGTTACAGACGACAGTGCCGACTGGGTAGACTACAAGACATATCAGGGTTCAAAGGGTGTTCACAGTACAAAGATTGATACATTCTATGAGATTAAGATTCCTCTTGCAACTCTCGGCATTACAAAAGATTATCTCACGACTAACGGAATCGGTGCTATGTGGCTTGCTACCCGTGGCGAATCTACCATGGACTGCGTACCTTTCGATCCTTCCATGGTAGACAATGTAAAGGGCGACTATTCAGCCGATCCTTCCACATCAGCAGAAAAAGACGATATTGATGAAATTACAGTACCTCTTGCACAGATCGGTGCAGGCGGTGATAATCCTACTCCTCCTCCCGTAGGACTTCCCCTCCAGGTGAACTTCGGTACAGACCGTTCCGCTCCTCAGCTTTCCACAACGGCTCTTACCATCAAGGGTATCGGCTACGGCGGTACATCTCCCTACAAGTATGAATTCTCCGTTGACGGCAAAGTGATCCAGGCTTCCAGTGCAACTGCATCTGTTTCATGGACTCCCAAAACAGAGGGCAAACACACTCTCAAATGTGTCATCACAGACTCAAAGGGTGCAAGTGCTACCGCTACAAAGACATTTACAGCAGAACCGGGCAATGGTCCTGTTCCTCCCGATGTTCTTGTCAACAATTCAAGCCTTGCTTCCGCAACGATTACAGCAGGCAATTCCCTTACAATGAAAGGTGCAGCAGCAGGCGGTACAAGTCCTTATCAGTATGCTTACTACTACAAGAGCAGTTCTGCAAGCAAATGGACAACAGTAAAGGCTTACAGCACAGCAACAAGTGCATCTGTAACGATCTCCACAGAAGGTTCCTATCAGGCTTGCATTAAAGTAAAAGACAGTGCAGGCACAGAAGAAAAAGTATATATCGACTTCACAGTAAATCCCGGCGGCAGCACTCTGAAGAACAATTCAAAGGTTTCCGCAACGACTATCAATCTTGGTGACACTGTTACCGTAACGGCAGCAGCTTCGGGCGGCACGACTCCTTATCAGTATCAGATACTCTATAAGAAGTCAACTCAAAGCAAATGGACGACTGCCTCTGACTACAGCACAACAACTACTGCAAAAGTAAAGCCCGCATCAGACGGTACTTACAATATTTGTGTCAAGGTCAAGGACAAGAAAGGCACAGAAGTCAAGAAAGAATTCAATATCACCGTAAAGGCAGCAGATGTTACCAATACATCTACGA
>CAMHPW010000140.1 GCA_946187095.1 uncultured Clostridia bacterium
GCAAGTTATTGTGATGTAGATAATGATTTTTTAGAATGGTTTCAGTCAAATCATGAAACAATGAGCAGTCATGAAACAGTCACATTGTTGAGTGCGAATATTCGTAAAAATTGCCATATTGTCTGTATTGATTGCAGAAATGCAAAAAACCGCTATATCACAAATGATTTTCTGTTTTGTTACTATTGATGTTAAAAAATTGTAAATTGACAAACGGCTTGTATTGGGATAAAATATTTGTAGTATATCAGACAGAGGTGTTGAAAAATGGCAGATAACAGAAATCCCATGCCGAGTGATATCATCAATAAGGCATTGGTCATTGTAGTGGCGGCAGCCGTATCGCTTGGCGTACCGATAGCCGTGACGAGTTTTTTCAGGAATCCCGATACGCAGACAAATTCCGATGTTTCGGAGAAAATCTCGGAAGTGGCGGAAAGTTCAAAAAGTACAGACGTTTCCGAACTTGAGGCAAGCAAAACGGAAATTTCCGAAAATACAGGCTATTACATGGCGGATATTTCTAAGCTCGAAGATGTCGATTATTTCGCAAGCGGAACACTGGAACATATCTTTGACGGTACGATTAATAAAAAAGGGAATGCGACAGGGTATCACTATACAATGGTGCTTGACAGCAGGGGTAAAATCATTGACGGCACACGTTCCGAAGAAGATGAAAACGGTGTATTCACGGGAAATGTGGAAGTTAACGGCGTGAAAAAGAACGGCTTCAGTTCATTCTATCCCGAAGCATGGACACCTCAGCAGGTTGTTGATGCCATCAATGCGGCATATGATGAAGCCATAGCAAATCCCGATAATCCCAATTCCAAATCCCTTTGGATAGGACATTACGGCGATATCGAGATAGATATGTATCTGGACAGCAATCAGAAAATCACGACGGCATATCCTGTATATCAAAAATAATGTAAGTTATTGCCAAAAACGTGTAAGATATATCGCTTGGATTGAAAAAGCGAAAAAAACAGTATATAATAATATCAGCTTGAAAAGAGGTGAGAAGAATGCTTTGGGTATGGATAGCAGTGATAGTTGTAGCGTGTATCGTGGAATGGCTGACGCAGGTGCAGTTGATTTCGATATGGGCGGCATTGGGCGGAGTCGTGGCATTGATACTGCATTTGGCAGGACTTGGAAAAGAAATACAGGTAATAGTATTCTTTGCGGTAACGATTATTGCAATCGTACTGACAAGACCGCTTGCCAAAAAAATGACGGGATTCATTAAAACTCCCACGAATGCCGACATGAATGTAGAAAAAATCGGCAAGGTCACGAAAATCGTTGATGAAGAACTCGGAATCATGAGAGTGAAAGTTGAAAACAATGACTGGTCGGCAACGACTGAAAACAAATCCGTATTGCCTGTGGGAACGGAAATTGTGGTACAGGCAATAGAGGGTGTCAAGCTGATCGTAAAGCCGGTCAGTGAAGCAGTTGTCAAAGTCTGAGAAAAAATTTTATTTGAAAAGAGGTAATTACTATGCCCGGTTGGCTGATAGGATTTATTATCGTATTTGCGATAATCGTTGCAATTATTATAGGAAACATCAAGATCGTACCGCAGGCAAATGCGTATGTGCTTGAAAGATTCGGTGTTTACTACACCACATGGCATACGGGACTTCATGTGAAAGTGCCGTTTGTAGACAGAATTGCCAGAAAAGTATCACTGAAAGAGCAGGTCGTTGACTTCGAGCCGCAGTCCGTTATCACAAGAGATAACGTATCCATGCAGATCGATACAGTCGTGTATTTCCAGATCACCGATCCGAAATTGTACACCTACGGCGTTGAACGTCCGATTATGGCTATCGAAACACTTTGTGCGACGACTCTGAGAAATATTATCGGTGAGCTGGAACTGGACAATACGCTGACTTCCCGTGACAAAATCAACGACAGAATCAGAGAGATACTCGATGAAGCAACAGATGCATGGGGTATCAAAGTAAAGAGAGTTGAATTGAAGAACATATTGCCGCCGAGAGAAATTCAGGTAGCAATGGAGAAGCAGATGAAGGCAGAACGTGAAAGACGTGCAAAGATATTGGATGCAGAGGGTGCAAAGACAAGTCAAATACTCGTTGCAGAGGGTGAAAAAGAAGCCGCTATCCTTCGTGCAGAGGCTATCAAGGAAACAAAGATTCGTGAAGCACAGGGCGAAGCAGAAGCGATCTTCGTTGTACAGCAGGCTTATGCGGACAGTTTGAAAATGCTGAATGCCGCCGCTCCCACTGACAGAGTCATTGCACTGAAGAGTCTGGAGGCATTCCAGAAGGTCGCTGACGGCAGGGCTACAAAGATCATCATTCCTTCGGATATACAGAATATGGCAGGACTTGCCGCAAGTCTGAAAGAAATGGTCGTTGACGGCAATGTAGACAAGAATCCGAAACAGCCTGTCAATCTCACACCGAATCAGCCGACACGCAGACCGCATATCGACAATACAGGAACACAGACACCTCCGCCCCCTCCTGCAAGACCTGCTGATATGCAGAATGATTTGAGATACAGGGCACAGCAGATGCTCAATCAGAATGCCCCAAGAAATAACTGATATCATACAGAGCAGACAAGACAAATTCTTGCCTGCTCTTTTTGCATGAAAAAAGGACATTCACCGTGAAAAGCGAATGCCCGAAAAAATTATTTTTTCTCCTCTTTTTTGTCATCTTTGGCGGCAGTTTTTTCTGCAATTTTCTTTCCGACGAAATCGGCAGCCTGATCGACAACGGTATTAACGGTATCGGTAACCATTTTTTTATCCACTTTGTCGCCTGCTACTTTCTCGACTGCACCGACAGCCGCACCCGATACGGTGGATTTTACGGCATTAAGGTCAAAATCAAATCCCATTCTGAAACAACTCCTTTCCCGAAAATATCTTTAATACAATTATAGATGTTTTGAGTGAAAGTGTCAATAATTTTTTTACTTGAAAAGAATGTCAATAAATGATATGATAGTAGGCGAGGTGTATGAAAAATGGCGATAGTGACAGTAAACGGCTTATGCATGGAATTCGGCGAACAGAGATTGTTCGACGGAATGACATTCGAGATACAGGACGGCGACAGAATCGGCTTGATCGGCGTGAACGGCTGCGGCAAAACAACGCTTTTCAGGCTGCTCACGGGAGAGTATTATCCGACAAAGGGCAGTATCGTTCTGAATAAAAATGCAAGTATCGGCTACATGGAACAGCACGTTTGCAGGAATTTAGAGCGTTCTGCCTATGATGAAGTGATGACGGTATTTGATGAACTGATCCAAATGGAAAGCGAGCTGGAAACGCTTCATTCAAAAATCAACAGCAAGTGTGAAAATTTAGATAAACTCGTGGAAAGGCAGACTTTTTTGAATGATGAGTTTGCAAGGCGTGGCGGTTTAACGTGTCGTGCAAGGGCAAGGTCGGCTTTGTTGGGATTAGGTTTTGATGACAGTCAGATGAATCTGCCCATCCGTGCATTGAGTGGGGGACAAAGGGCAAAGTTACAGTTGGCAAAATTGCTTTTATGCGGTGCGAATTTTCTTTTGCTCGATGAGCCTACCAATCATCTTGATACCCATTCTGTCGAATGGCTGGAGGAATATCTGATTAACTCGAAATGTGCCTATCTTGTCATATCGCATGACAGATATTTTCTGGATAAAACGACTTCAAAGACGTTTGAGCTTGAAAATAAAAAAATGACCGTGTACAAGGGAAATTACACGGCATATCTGCCGCAAAAAGCGGAAAGGCGGCTTTCCGAACAGAGAGCTTATGACAATACCATGAAAGAGATCAATCGCTTGGAGGGCATTATCGAACAGCAGAGAAGATGGAACAGAGAGAAAAATATCAAGACTGCCGAAAGCAAGCAGAAAGTCATTGACAGATTGAGTGAAAACCTGAAAAAGCCCGAAAATCTGCCTGCTGCCATGAGCTTCGGGCTTGATGTGAAAAATCAGAGCGGTGAAGATGTTCTCATGGTGGATAACATATCACTCGGATTCGGAAAGGAACCCCTGTTTGAAAATGTCTCTATGGAAGTGCACAGGGGAGAGAAGATATTTATATTAGGACCGAACGGCTGCGGAAAGACTTCTCTTTTAAGAACTCTTTTGGGACAGTATCATGCACAAAGCGGCAGGATAAAATACGGTGTCGGTGTCAAGACAGGTTACTATGACCAGATACAGACAGGCATGGACAGTGAAAAAACGATATTTGAGGAAATGGCAGACAGTTTCCCTGCCATGACGAATACGGAGATCAGAAGTACGCTTGCCAGATTTTTATTCAGGAATGATGATGTATTCAAGCCGCTGTCAGCTTTGAGCGGCGGTGAACGTGCAAAAGTTCTTTTGACAAAATTAATGCTTGGCAGATTCAATTTTCTTCTGCTTGATGAGCTTCCAAACCAGTTCGCAGCAGACGGATATGATGGAATCTATGTACTGTACAATGCATTCAAAGAAGCTCAGCTGAAGACAGATATGTCTAACGAAGAGATCTGTGATGCTATGATCAAGACAGTTACAGGCGGCTTCTCATATGACGGACTTACAGG
>CAMHPW010000141.1 GCA_946187095.1 uncultured Clostridia bacterium
TGTTTCAAACCGGGATGAAGATGAGGTCATAAAGGCATATCTGGCTGTCATAGATGACCATCCCGAATATTTCTGGCTGAACAAGGGCTATAAATATACAAAGACAACTTTTTCGGCATACAGTGAAATTGAATTTACGCCTGTTTCGCATGGCAGTTCACAGGTAATAGCCGTTAAGCAGGAAAAATTCAGGGCAGTTGCCGATAAGATCGTGGCAGGGGCTGAACAGCAGGAAAATCTTTATGAAAAAGTATTGTATGTGCATGACTATATAGTTGATAATACAAGCTATGACCATGAGGCTGCCGAAAATGATTCTGATGAAGATGACAAGTATTTTGACAGCAGAACGGCATACGGCTGTCTGGTGAACGGAAAGGCTGTTTGTTCGGGATATGCCTGTGCATTTCAGTATATCATGCAGAGACTCGGCATACCGTGCGGTTATATCACAGGTACGGATATTCAGAAAGGGGAATCTCATGCATGGAATTATCTGACTTTAGGGGATCATAACTATCAGATCGATGTGACATGGGACGATTCGGGATATCTTTCGGATGACGGCGAAAGGACCGAAAAAAAATCCTATGACTATTTTCTTGTCACGACAGAGGAAATGGAACTGACGCATATCATCGACAGTGACTGCAAAGTGCCTGAATGTACAGGGCTGGAGTATAATTATTATATTTATAATAATCTGTACTTTCCCGAATATGAATTTGACTATGTGGCATATACCATCAGAGAAAATGTGCCGAACGGAAGCGTTGCCATAAAGTTCGGAACGGCTGAGGAATGTCTGAAAGCATTTGATGACCTTATCACGAATAACAGGATATTCCGCATAGACGGCATTAACGGTCATATATCCTATATAGAGGGCAGCAACGGTCTTACATTGACTTTTACTTTTTAAAAGAATAAAGCCTGTATTTTGACGGTACAGGTTTTATTTTTGTTGACAAAATACAGAATGTAGGCTAAAATATAGGTATCAAACCAAGGAGGAATTGATTTATGAAAAAAGTAGCGGTAATTATGGGCAGTGACAGCGATTTTCCGGTAGTATCGGGTGCTGTAAAAACTTTGAATGAATACGGAGTGCCGTTTGAAGTGCATATCATGTCGGCACACAGGACTCCCGAACAGGCAGCGGAATTTTCTGCCAATGCAAGAAAGAACGGTTTCGGAGTAATCATAGCGGCGGCAGGCAAGGCGGCACATTTAGCAGGCGTATTGGCAGCACATACGACAATTCCTGTGATCGGCATACCGATAAAATCATCAACGCTTGACGGCTTGGACGCACTTTTAGCAACTGTACAAATGCCTAAAGGCATACCGGTAGCGACAGTGGCAATCGACGGTGCAGACAATGCGGCAATACTGGCAGTACAGATACTGGCACTTTCCGATGATGACCTTGCCGAAAAGCTGGCACAGGATAAAATCAAGATGAAAGACGGCGTTGCCAAGAAAGATACTGCCATACAGGAAAAGGTTGCGGAGTTGTTGAAATAATGCAGGACAAGTTGAAAGTAAGGGACAGTTTATTTTCGTCTTGGTTTTATACAAGCGACCTTGCAGAAGAACACGCAATCGATTTGTATGAAAAATTGACGGGAAATGTTGTTCATACAGCTAAAAAGTGTCGTCTGGAAGATGTGTTTTTTGACCAGATGAGAAATGATGTTTCATATGAATTTGATGATAAGATAGTCTTTTTTGTGGAACATCAAAGCACTGTCAATCATAATATGCCGTTTCGTCTTTTGATGTACGTAGGCAGAGTTTATGAAATGCTGACGAACAGTGACAAAACCAAAAAATTCAGAAAAAAGCTTTTCAAGATTCCGACACCGGAATTCTATGTGCTTTATAACGGTGATGAACCTCTTGACAAGACGGAATTGAAACTGAGTGATGCATTCAAGATGTCATCAGATTCATTGGAGTTGAAAGTCAAGGTAATAGATATCAATTTATCTGCATTAAAGAAAAACGGTTTGGATCATTGTAAACCGCTTTATGAGTACAGTGAAGTGATTGAGCAAATAAAAATTCGTGGTGCGGTTGAGGCAATAAAATATTGTATTGACAATGATATTATTGCGGATTATATTAAACAGTTTGGAAGTGAGGCGTTTAATATGTTATTTCAGGATTATGACTTTGAGCAGGATAAAAAAATTTACGGTGAAGAATGTCTTGAAGAAGGTATCGAAAAAGGTATCGAAAAAGAACGCCATTCCACTTTGGAAAGTGTAAAGCAGCTTTTCGGGCTTGGCGGCAAAATAGAGGATTTGAAAAGAATTTTTCATCTGAATGATGAAGAAGTTAAGTTTGTTACATCAATGTAAACTTAAAAGGAATTGAGGTAATATCATGTCAGAATTACATGATGAATGCGGAGTTTTCGGCATATTCAAAAATGATGAGACTCTGGATATCGTGGAAGAAACGTATCTTGCACTGTATGCACTGCAGCACAGGGGTGAAGTCGGTGCGGGCATTGCCGTGAATAACGGCGGTACGATGGTTTATTATAAAGATTTCGGAGTAGTGCCCGAAGCACTTCCCGAAAAGGAACTGGCAAGGCTCAAAAACGGTAAGATTGCTTTAGGTCATGTCAAGTATGCATCGGGCGGACAGGTTGACCATGCAGACCTTGCACCGCTTGTCATGAGATATTCGCAAGGTCAGTTGGCACTTTGCATGAACGGTGCACTGACAAATTACAGTGAACTCAAAAGTGAGCTTCATAAGGGTGCGGCAATATTCCAGTCAAACGGTGATACGGAGATCATTGCCTATCTTATCGCAAGTGCAAGAACCCAGAAAGGTACGATTGAAGAATCCGTGCAGGAAGCCGTGAAACAGCTCAGGGGTGCGTACGCAGTGGTACTGATGTCACCGAGTAAATTGATAGGTGTGCGTGATCCTATGGGAATCAGACCGCTTTGCATGGGAAAAATCGGTGAAAATTATGTATTGACATCGGAATCCTGTGTATTTGACAGTCTGGGCGGAGAATTCATCAGAGATGTACAGCCCGGTGAAATGATCGTGATAGACAGTGAGGGTGTACACAGCTATACCGAAAACTGCGGCGGAAAAACAGCGGCTTGCATCTTTGAATATATTTTCTTTGCAAGACCTGACAGCGTGGTTGACGGCGTATCTGTTGACATGGCAAGACAGCGTGCAGGGATCATGCTGGCGAAACAGTGTCCCGTGGAAGCGGATATCGTCTGCGGCGTTCCCGACTGCGGCAGAAGTGCGGCGATAGGCTATTCCATGGAATCGGGCATTCCCTATGCAACGGGTATTATTAAAAATAAATATCTTGGCAGAGGTTTCCGCAACAGAAAAAGACATAGTGAATATATCATGCGTATCAAACTGAATGCTTTGAAAAATAATGTTGAGGGAAAAAGAGTGATTGTGATAGATGACTCTATCGTAAAGGGCAAGACCTGTAAGCATATCGTTGACCTGCTGAAAAATGCAGGTGCGAAAGAGGTGCATATGAGAGTGGCATCACCGCCTTTCAAAAATCCCTGTTATCTGACAAGCGATACAACGGAAAAAGAGGATCTGATGGCGGCACGAATGACTGTGGAAGAAATGTGTGAATACATGGGAGCGGATTCTCTGGGATTCCTTTCCGTTGACAGCATTAAGGAAATGGCAAAGGAAAGCAGTCTTTCGATATGTGATGCGTGCTTTACGGGGAATTATCCGCTTGATGTATCGGATACGTCAAGAGAAGATAAATATTCTCAAAAATTTTAAATTGGAGAGTGGAACAATGAAAAGTTACAGTGACAGCTACAAGGCGGCAGGCGTAGACGTTACGGCAGGTTACAGAGCCGTTGAACTCATGAAAGCCCACGTTGCAAGGACGATGACAAACGGTGTTATTTCAGGCATAGGCGGCTTCGGCGGCTTGTTTGAGCTTGATACAACGGGTATCAATAAACCTGTACTGGTATCGGGTACAGACGGAGTAGGTACGAAAATTAAAATTGCCTTTCTGCTTGACAAGCATGATACAGTCGGAATCGACTGTGTTGCGATGTGTGTGAATGATATCATCTGCTGTGGTGCAAAACCGCTGTTTTTCCTGGATTATATAGCGATTGGCAAGAATTATCCCGAAAAGGTGGCACAAATCGTATCAGGCGTGGCAGAGGGCTGTGTACAGAGCGGCTGTGCCCTGATAGGCGGCGAAACTGCCGAACACCCCGGACTCATGCCCGAAGATGAATATGACTTGGCAGGCTTTTCGGTTGGTATCGTGGATAAAGATAAGATTCTGAATCCCGATACACAAAAAGCCGGAGATGTCATGATTGCGATTAAATCAAGCGGTGTACATTCCAACGGATTTTCACTTGTCAGAAAAGTATTTGATATCAGCGAAAAGACTGTCGGAAAATACTATGATGAATTGGGCGGCACTCTCGGTGAAACTCTCCTGACACCGACAAGAATATATGTAAAGCCTGTGCTTGCATTACTTGACAGCGTGAAAGTAAAGAGTATTTCTCATATAACAGGCGGT
>CAMHPW010000142.1 GCA_946187095.1 uncultured Clostridia bacterium
CTTTTCCGCATACACCGCTTTTTAAGACCAAATGATATGTCATCAAAAGAGTTTTTCGAGCATAAAGTTGATATAGGCTCTGCCTTTCAGACATAAGGAGGAAAATTTTTATGCCAAGCGTATTTTTAAGTCCGTCCACACAGGAATATAATCCCTACATTGACGGCGGCAATGAAGAATATTACATGAATATCATCACGGATGCTCTGATTCCGTATCTTGAAGCAAGCGGCATTGAATATGAAAGAAATGATCCTTCAAAGACCTTTGCCAATTCCGTGAGGCTTTCCAATCAGGGTAATTTCGATCTGCATCTTGCCCTTCATTCAAATGCCGCTCCCCCTGCCAATGCAGGGCAGGCTCGTGGCTCACAGGTCTATTACTACGCCGACAGCATTCAGGGAAAACGTGCCGCCAATATTTTCGCCAATAATCTGAAAGAAATTTATCCCATTCCCTCGAAAGTCGAAACCGTTCCGACAAAAAATCTCGGTGAACTCAACCGTACAAAAGCTCCTGCCATTTTGATAGAACTCGCCTATCACGACAATCCCGACGATGCAGAGTGGATTCGTGACAATATCGGTACGATCGCACAGAATTTAGCCGTATCCGTCAGCGATTTTCTCGGCATTAAAGAAAATCCCCCGACTCCTGCCAGAACAGGCATTGTCACTACACAGAATTCAAACTTAAATATCCGTTCAGAACCGTCCGTCAATGCACAAGTGATCGGACGTATCCCAAACGGCTCGACAATCGCCATTCTCGGAAATATTGACGATTGGTATCTGACAAAATGGAACGGCGTTTCGGGATACGTTTCTGCGAAATATGTACAAGTAAAATAAATTTTATTTGTGATATCCCAAAAATCTATTTACAAATCATAAAATTTATGGTATATTACAAACAAATACTATTTCAAACGGAGGACTGTTAAAAATGAAAAAATTTGTATGTTCCGTATGCGGCTATGTTTATGAAGGCACAGAAGCTCCCGAAAAATGCCCTGTCTGTAAGGCTCCCAAAGAGAAATTCAATGAACTCAAAGCTGATATGGCTTTTGCGACTGTTCATGTAGTAGGCGTTGCCAAAGATGCTGCAAAGACCGTTACCCCCGAATATTATGAAGAACTCCACAATGACCTTGTTGCCAATTTCAATGGCGAATGTGCGGAAGTAGGAATGTATCTGGCTATGGCAAGACAGGCTGACCGTGAAGGTTATCCCGAAATCGCCGCCGCTTTCACGAAGTACGCTTTTGAAGAAGCCGAACACGCCGCTAAATTTGCCGAACTTCTCGGTGAAGTCCTCACAGACAGCACAAAGAAGAATCTCCAGATGCGTGTAGAGGCCGAAACAGGTGCTTGTGCAGGTAAATTTGAGATTGCTAAAAAGGCTAAACAGAATAATCTTGACGCTATCCATGACACCGTTCACGAAATGGCAAAAGACGAAGCACGTCACGGTGCAGGCTTTGCAGGACTTCTCAAGAGATATTTCGGTGAATAATTTTATATTCCATCGGCAATTTTATCAGGCTCTCCGGCTTTTTCGGTCGGGGGGCTTTTTTGTGGGAAAAACTTCTCATTGCACATTGCACATTGCTAATTGCTCATTGAAAAGGGGGGCTTTTTTTCTGCAAAAATATTGATTTCACGACAAAGTTGTGTTAATATGGATATGAATCATTTTGGAAAGGTGAGATCGTTATGGAATGTAAACACTGCGGTGCAGAAGTTGGAGTGGAGTATCGTTTGTGCCCATACTGCAAGTCAGAAATGGACTATCCCAAACTCAATCAGCAGCCTGTCATTATTCAGAATATCATTCAGCAGCCTATGAATACTCAGGACTATAATCAGGGATATAACCAGAACTATCATCAGAACTACAATCAGGGATATAATCAGAGTTATCAGCCTCAGCAAACTTATACCCCCCAGCAAAGTTATAACCCTCAGCAGCCCGTATATATGGATAATATCATTCCACAGCAGCCGGACAATCTTGCACAGGTAAGCCCCAAAAGCAAGGTGGCAACTCTCATCCTTGCCATTTTTCTCGGCTGGCTCGGCATACACAGATTTTATGCGGGAAGATATATTTCGGGTATTGTATATCTGTTTACATACGGTGTCTTTTACTGCGGCTGGATACTTGATATTATTTTGATCATCATGGGCAAATTCAAGGATAAAAACGGCTTGCCCATACAAAAATAGGTCTTGTAATTTTTTCTCTTATGTGTTATGATTGTAAATAGCTGTTGATATGACCGCATTGATTCTGCGAAAGGCAGTTTTAATGCGGTTTTTTAAGTAAATTAATCAGGAGGATAGTTTTTTATGCAGATTTCAGATGATATGATAAAGTACGTTGCAGAGCTTGCCAAGCTCGAACTCTCCGACGAACACAAGGAACAGGCTAAAAAAGATATGTCCGATATGCTCGAATATGTCAATACGCTCAATGAACTCGACACTTCCAATGTCGAACCCATGAGCCATTGTTTCCCTGTTTCCAACGTGCTGAGAGATGACGTTGTGACAAACGGCAATGACCGTGACAATATGCTTTTGAATGCCCCCGAAAAATCGGAGGACAGCTACATTGTACCAAAGACTTTTTAAGGAGGTTTTTTTTGTGTATTCTTCAAAGGAAATCAGAAATTTGACCGCCGTTGCACTCGGAAAGAAAATCGCTGATAAAGAGATCACTTCCGTTCAGGCAACAAATGCCTATCTTGAACAGATAGAAAATACAGAAAAGGATATCAATGCTTATATAACTGTAATGAAAGAAAAGGCTCTTGAAAGAGCGGATTTCATAGATAAGAAAATCGCTGAGGGAGAAAATTGGTCAAATCTCATGGGTGTCCCTATGGCGATCAAAGATGTATTGTGCATGAAAGATACGCTCACTTCATGCGGTTCCAAAATTCTCGGCAATTTCTATCCGACATATACAAGCACTGCTGTCGAAAATCTTCTCAATGCAGGCGTGGTAGTTCTCGGCAAAACCAACATGGATGAATTTGCTATGGGCAGTACAACGGAATCCTCCTATTTCGGTGCGACCAAAAATCCGTGGGACTTAACAAGAGTGCCGGGCGGTTCATCAGGCGGTTCGGCTGCGGCTGTGGCGGCTAATTCCTGTGCGGCGGCATTGGGTACGGATACAGGCGGCTCTATCCGTCAGCCTGCGTCATTCTGCGGCATTACAGGTATCAAGCCAACCTATGGCAGAGTTTCCCGTTACGGTCAGATCGCATACGGCTCATCTCTCGATCAGATAGGACCAATGGCAAAGGATATCACAGACTGTGCCGCCATTCTCGAAATCATTTCGGGACATGACTGCAAGGACTCCACTTCTGCCAACAGAGATGATACAGACTTCACGTCTGCACTCGAAAACAATGTCAGGGGCATGAAAATCGGTGTGCCGAAAGATTATTTCCTTGACGGCATTGATGAAGAGGTCAAAACAAACGTGCTTGCTGCCGCTGAAAAATTCCGTGAACTCGGTGCGGAAGTCGAATATTTCGACTTGGGCATGGTGAAATACGCTATCCCTGCCTATTATATAATCGCCTGTGCAGAGGCTTCTTCCAATCTTGAAAGATTTGACGGTGTCAAATACGGCTACAGAACGCCGAAATTTACGGATTTGAATGATATGTATAAAAAGACACGTTCAGAGGGTTTTGGTGATGAAGTCAAGAGAAGGATCATGCTCGGTTCGTTCGTGCTTTCATCGGGCTATTTTGATGCTTACTATGTAAAGGCTCTGAGAGTAAAGGCACTTATTAAACAGGCATTTGACAGGGCTTTTGAGAAATATGATATAATATTAAGTCCCGTTGCACCGACAACGGCTCTCAAAATAGGCGAATCCCTGAGCGATCCCATTAAAATGTATTTAGGAGATGTCTATACAGTCTCGATCAATCTCACGGGCATACCTGCGGTATCCCTGCCCTGCGGATATGATAAGGACGGCTTGCCGGTAGGCTTGCAGCTCATGGCTCAGACTTTCAATGAAAAAGCCGCCATTAAAGCTGCTTACAGCTTTGAACAGAGTTTCAAAGATAATGTAAGACATTCCCCTATGTATGAATGAGGTGACAGATATGAGTAAAGAATATGAAGCCGTTATCGGTCTGGAAGTACACGTTGAACTCAATACCAAAACAAAAATTTTCTGCGGCTGTTCAACAGCATTCGGCGGAAGTCCGAATATCAATGTATGTCCCGTATGTTCGGGAATGCCGGGTTCTCTGCCTGTACTCAACAGGGCAGTTGTCGATAAAGCGATTTCCATCGGTCTTGCCACAAACTGCAATATAACAAGAAACAGCAAATTCGACAGAAAAAATTATTTCTATCCCGACAATCCCCAGAATTACCAGATTTCACAGTTGTATTATCCGATATGCCGTGACGGTAAAATTGAAATTGAAACGGATAATGGCAAGAAATTTATCCGTATCCATGAAATGCACATGGAAGAAGATGCAGGCAAACTCATTCACAACAATTTCACAGGCGAAACGTATGTCGATTT
>CAMHPW010000143.1 GCA_946187095.1 uncultured Clostridia bacterium
AAACATTTTTTACGATGTCGGGTGTTTCAGTCTTTATCAGCTCATTCAGGTGGATCTGCATATAGTGGAAGATGTGACAAAGGGGAGTTTGAAATGATTTTGGCAATAGACGTAGGCAATACGAATATCGTATTTGGCGGAGTTCACGAGGGCAAAACGGCATTTATCTCACGCATCAGTACGGATAAGGACAAGACATCTGATGAATATGCCGTTCAGATCAAAATACTGATAGAGCTGAACGGATTTTCGGCAGGAGATTTTGAGGGCGGCATCATATCGTCTGTTGTTCCGCAGTTGAATGAAATACTGAAGATATCGGTCAGAAAAGTGATAAAATGTACACCGATGATAGTAGGACCGGGAATCAGGACGGGGCTGAATATCAAGATAGACAATCCTGCACAGTTGGGAAGTGATTTAGTTGTGGGGGCAGTGGCGGCAGTGGCACTGTATCCCAAGCCGCTGATGGTGATAGACATGGGAACGGCAACAACGATATGTGTCGTTGACAAGGATTCATGCTACAGGGGCGGTGTCATTATCCCCGGAGTAAAGGTGTCGATGGAATCGCTGACAAGGAATGCCGCACAATTGCAGGGGATAAGTATAGAGGCACCCAAAAAGGCGATAGGGACGAATACGATAGACTGTATGAGATCGGGAACCGTATTCGGCAATGCGGCACTGCTTGACGGGCTGATAGACAGAATGTCGCTTGAGATCGAGGGTACGCCTACGATCATAGCGACAGGCGGCTTGTCACCGATGATCATACCGCATTGCAGGCATGAAATTATTCTGAATGACGAACTGCTGCTTTACGGTCTGGAAATTATCTATAAAAAGAATATCGTGCATTAAAGAAAAGCTCTCTGATCATTCGTCAGAGAGCTGTATTTCTTTTTCTTCATTGTTGTGGACGGCGAGTTTTTTCGAGGGCAGAACGCCGTTATACCTGATTTTGAACATGATTTTTACATCAAATTCATTGCTGCATTTCGGACAAAGAAAAGTCGAATAAAAGCCTTTGTTTTTGACTTCCCAGGGCTTTTGCCTGACGGCTCTTGCACCGCATAAGTTACAGTTTGCTGTCATGATGCTCTGATCGACAAGAGGATTTTCAAAGCTGTAGGTATAAGTGCTGTGATAGTGGAGTCTGGTATAGAATTCGTTGCAGTCAGCTTTTTGTATATGAGGTTTGAGAGCACCTTTGGAATAGAGCTTCTGAAAGCATTTTGCAGAAATGATACTGTCGCCGATGGCACGGTGATGCGGGATATCCTCCACGTTAAGACCGAGCAGTTCCGCCATAGGTACAAGACCGATCTGGGCGGAAGTGCCAAATCCTGCCATTTCCTGACAGTACACCTGCAGGTCAACGTATTTTTTCAGAAAAGGAAGGCGGTCACTTTTGTTATAATAGAGGCAGTTTTCCTGCAAAGTGACGATATCGCTTGTACTCCAGGTCATGATAATGCAGTTCTGGGCAAATTTACGAAATTTATTGAGGGCATACTGGAAAGGATAGCCTTTTTTGAGTTCCTCATTGGTAAGGGAAGTGAGGTCTTTGATTCTGTTGCGGAGCGTTTTGGTCAGGTCGGGGCGTACAAGAACGGAAAACTGTCCTGTAATATCCATATTTTCATTGAGCTTGACAGCCCCGAATTCAATAATTTCATTGATATAGCCGCCTGCTTTGGCACTGTAGCTGCCGTTCCATTCAAGATCGAGGATAACGTATTCCATGTATCACTCTCCTCTGCTTTGAGCTTTCAGGCGTTTTTCTTTGTTAAGAATCATTTTTCTCATGCGGATAGATTTTGGAGTGACTTCAACGAGTTCGTCATCAGCGATGAATTCAAGGGACTGTTCCAGGCTGAGAACGGTAGGGGGAGTAAGTTTGAGGGCTTCATCGGAGCCTGCGGCACGGGTATTGGTAACGTGCTTTTTCTTGCAGACATTCACGGTCATATCTTCATTTTTGGGATTGGCACCGACGATCATGCCTTCATAGACTTCCACACCCGGACCGATGAACAAACGTCCTCTGTCCTGAGCGTAAAAAAGACCGTAACCGGTGCTGTCGCCTGTTTCATGGGCAATGAGAGAGCCTTGCTGACGGGACTGGATATCGCCTTTATAGTTGTCATAGCCGTCAAAAATATGATTCATAATGCCGTTGCCGTTGGTATCGGTCATGAATTCGGAGCGGTAGCCCATCAGCCCTCTTGAGGGAATACGGAATTCAATATGAGTAGTGCCGGATTCCTTTGTCGTCATGTTGATGAGTTCGGCTTTGCGTGAACCGAGTTTTTCCATGATGGCACCGACATAGTTGTCGGGGACTTCGATCATGAGGAGTTCCATTGGTTCCTGCAGTTTGCCGTTGACGGTTTTCATGATAACTTTGGGGCGTGATACCTGAAATTCATAATTTTGTCTACGCATGGTTTCAATGAGAATGGAGAGATGAAGTTCACCACGACCGGATACTTTGAAAGTATCGGCAGAATCGGTTTCTTCCACACGCATGGCAACGTTTGTTTCGACTTCTTTAAAGAGTCTTGCACGGATATTTCTGGAGGTGACATATTTGCCCTCTCTGCCTGCAAAGGGACTGTCATTTACCATAAAGAGCATGGAAACGGTAGGTTCATCTATTTTAACGAAGGGAAGAGGTTCCTGATGTTCGGGATCGCAGGCAGTTTCGCCGATATTGAGATCGGTAATGCCCGAAACGGCAACGATATCGCCAAGGCTTGCGGATTCGCTTTCGACACGTTTCAAGCCCTCGAACTGATAGAGTTTGGTAATTTTGGCATTTTTACGGCTGCCGTCATTATGACAGAGGGTGATATTCTGACCGACACGGCAGCTTCCTCTTTCGACTCTGCCGATACCGATCCTGCCGACATATTCATCATAGTCGATATTGGAGAAAAGGAGCTGCAAAGGACCGTTCATATCGCCTTGGGGGGCGGGAATCTCTTCGAGAATTTTTTCAAACAGGGGTTTCATGTCCGTACCGTGAACATGGGGATCGAGAGAAGCATAGCCTACTCTGCCGGAAGCGTAGACAACGGGGAATTCCAGTTGTTCATCATCAGCACCGAGTTCGATAAAGAGATCGAGGACTTCATCGACAACTTCTTCCGGTCTTGCACCGGGGCGGTCAATTTTATTGACAACGACAAGCGGTTTTTTGCCAAGTGCAAGGGCTTTTTTGAGAACGAAACGAGTTTGCGGCATACAGCCTTCAAAAGCGTCAACAAGCAACAGAACGCCGTCAACCATCATGAGAATACGTTCGACTTCACCGCCGAAATCCGCATGACCGGGGGTGTCAACGATATTGATTTTGGTATCTTTGTACATGACGGCTGTATTTTTGGAAAGAATGGTGATACCTCTTTCCCGTTCAAGGTCGTTGGAGTCCATGACTCTTTCAGCGACATTTTCGTTAGCCCTGAAAATACCGCTCTGCAAAAGAAGCTGATCGACAAGTGTGGTTTTGCCGTGGTCAACGTGGGCGATAATGGCAACATTTCTCAGATTTTCTCTCTTATCCATAAATTAAATTCCCTCTTTTTTCAAATCTTTAACACAGGGTATTATAACATAGAATGAGAAAAAATAACAGTAGCAGATAAAAATTCTTGGAAAAGTACAAAAAAATCCCCCCAAAACCATGAGGTTTTGGAGAGATTTTTATTTTCGGATAATGCGTGGATTATTCAGCCTTTGATTTTCTTGCAGCAAATACAGAAATGGCAGCAGCGGCAAGTGCGATCACGAATATAGCAAGAGTATTGGAGGAATCACCTGTATTGACAGGAGTTGTGTTGCTTGTCTGCGGCTGAGTCTGTGAAGGCTGAGTCTGTGAAGGCTGAGTCTGTGAAGGCTGAGTCTGAGAAGGTTGTGTCTGAGAAGGCTCTGTCTTGGAAGGCTCAGTCTGAGACGGCTCTGTCTTTGAGGGTTCTTCTTTGGAGGGTTCTTCTTTTGACGGTTCATCAACAGGTTTGCCGCCTGCATTGAGGAGTTCCTTCATCAGCTCGGATTCGGTACCGGGTTTACCTGTGAAGAACATTTTGGGTTCTTCCATGTTTTCGGATGCTACAAGATAGTATATCGGCCAAAGCATATTGTCCTCACCTGTTGTGTCGAACAGTACTTCGATAACAGAGGGGATTGTCAAAGTAACTTTGATGTTTGTCTGACTGTTGTTGGTACGGTCTTCTTCTTCTTCATAATCACCGTAACTTTCACTCCATGTGCTGTCGTTGTAAGCACGGACTTTGAATTCATAGTCACCGGGCTGGAGAATATCGGTAGTACCCATGTAAAGACCTTTCATTTTCTGGAGTTCTTCGATTTCGTCAAGATTGATTTCTTCACCGTCAACGCCGAAAGCGATTCCGAACATCTCAAACATAGCTTTCATAGAGTCGTACATATCAACCATGGGATAGTCGTCTTTTTCGCCCCATCCTGTCATGCTGCCGACGATACCGTATTTTACATCAATGTCGATAGGAAGTT
>CAMHPW010000144.1 GCA_946187095.1 uncultured Clostridia bacterium
TTTATTAAAAAATCCTAAATATCCATCTTCTAAAGAAATAAAGGAAGATTGATATTGAGATCCATGATTTTCAAAAGCCTGATCTTCGAAAGTATAGCCAGTACCTAATTGTATAAATTCTACATAGCATGGAATTGTCACTTTTTTTCTATCTTTCATTAATAATTTAATTTCATTTATTTCTTTATCATTATTTTTATCTATTTTTTCATTAATGAAATTAGTTATTATTTCAGTATTATTAATTATATCATTAGATACTTTAAATTTTTGAATATATTCCTCAGGTGAAAATTTAATCATTTTTTCTTTTTATTCCTTTGAGTGAGTGCGTAGGGTTTTTCTGAACCTTACGCATTTACTTTTTATCAAATTTTCAGGAGGCAGATTTTAATGAAAACATCAACGGGAATTATTTTGGCAATGTCAGGATTTGTATGCGGAGCGGCTGTAGGATTTATTCTTTCACCCGTGAAGAAAGGCATTCGCATAGGCAAATTGAGTTTTGAATGCACGATGGGCTGCAATAACGGTGCAGGAAATGTCAATCACAGGTATGCAAAAAAAGATGACAAGAAAAAAATCGAAAGTGAGACAGATAAAGATGAATGAGATAATCAGGGCAATGACCGAAAGAAGAAGTGCCAGAAGCTATCGGAATGAGATGTTGCCAAAAGAAGTGATCAGTGATATAATAGAGGCAGGGCTGTATGCGGCAAGCGGCAGGAATTTCCAGTCAGCGATCATTGTGGCTGTAACGGATAAAAAAATGCGTGACAGACTGTCGGAGATGAACAGGAAGATCGGCGGCTGGGCAGAGGGCTTTGATCCGTTTTATAATGCCCCTGTGGTATTGATCGTATTGGCAGACAAGTCCAAGCCGACATATCTGTATGACGGAAGTCTTGTCATGGGGAATCTCATGCTGGCGGCACATTCTATGGGAGTTGGAAGCTGTTGGATACACAGGGCAAAAGAGGAATTTGAGAGTGACGAGGGCAAGGCGATATTGAAGTCACTTGGTATTGACGGAGATTATGAGGGTATCGGGCATTGTATTCTGGGATATACGGACAGTGACCTGACGAAGATACCGGAAAGGAAGTCGGACAGAGTATATTATATTTAAGGGAATGGTGATGGAATGGGGAAAAGAATGATCGCTCTGTGTGCGGTATTGATTTTTGTATTCAGCTTTCAGATAACGGTTTTGGCAGATGGTGTATTTGACTATAAAGTATCTGACGGAGCTGCTGCAGTAGAGAAATATAAGGGCAGCAGTGAACAGGTGGAAATTCCGTCCAAAACGGCTGACGGAAAGGTGACTGTGATCCTGTCGGGAGCTTTCAGGGAAAATAAGGAGATCAGAAGTGTAGTGATTCCCGAAAGCATTGTGAAGATAGAAGAAAAGGCATTTGAAGGCTGTGAGAATCTGAAGGATGTGTATTACAGCGGTACTGACAAAAGCTGGGACAAGATCAGCATTGAAGAAAAGGGTAATGAAAGTTTTATCAGAGCGGAAGTGCATTTCGGGAAAGCAGACGGAAGCATATTGGAAAATGAATTTTTCAGGTATCGCATTGATTCCGGAAATGAGATAACGGTGATCAAATGCAAGACGAAATATGCAGAAAATACGAAGATCGTTTTTCCGGCATGGATAGATGATATGAAAGTTGTCGGGATCGGGGACGGTGTATTTGAGAATTGCAGGAACGTGACGGAAATAAAGCTGGAAGAGGGCATAAAGTATATCGGTGCGAAAGCATTTTACGGCTGTGAAGAACTGAAAAAAGTAAAGCTGCCGGGCAGTCTTGAAAGGATCGGTTCCCGTGCATTTATGAATACGGATATCTATCAGACCTGTCCTGACGGAAATATATATATAGACGGCTGGTACTGCGGATATAAAGGCGATACTTCCAGGGAGATAGATATCCGTATACAGAGAAATACAAGGGGCATAGCAGATTTTGCGTTTTATCAGAATGAAGATGTTGTGAATGTGTTTTTCCCGAAGGGGATCAGGTATATAGGCAGTGGTGCATTCAGTGAATGTCCCCGTTTGTCAGGGATATTTTTTGAGGGCAGCAAAAAAGACTGGGCGGAGATCAGTATCTCGTCAGGAAATGACAGTCTTTCAGAAAATAAGATCAGATACAATATGACGATAGATAATTATGTGGTGAATGTATACAAGGGACTGTGCATGACGCTTCTGATCATAGTGGGGATACTGCTTGCTGTTCTGGTGTACTGCATATCAAAGCTAACTGTTCAGAAACGAATGATCGATTATCTGATCAAACGCAGAAATACAAGGTCTGTCAAGAAAAAGCCGTCTGATGATCCCCAAAAGGCTTCACCGCCCAAAAAGCCGCCTGTACGCAGAAAAAAAGTTTCCGCACCCAAAAAGAAAGACTGATATAATAACGTGAGTTCAATGGAAAAATTCGGATTTGAGAATCTATGCGGCTGTCGCCGCATTTAACCTCTCCGCCTCGCCTGAAATCAGGGGAGGCAAACCGACTTTTTGCCCTGCCGTTAGTCTGCCGCAGGCGGTGACGGAGAGGTTAATTCACTCACCAAGTGACTGAACGATGATTCTTCAAAAAAGCCGAAAGCTCATTGAACTCACGTTATAATAAAAATCAGAGCAGCAATGTTCTGATTTTTTGTTTTAATGACTTGATTTTTTTAAAGAACCGTAATAAAATATATGGTACATGAAAGGAGTCTTTTGTTATGACAAAGAGCTTGTTGTCGAAAATCAATGAACAAATGCACAGCTTTTCAAAGGGACAGAAACTGATAGCGAATTTTATCACGGAGAATTATGACAAGGCGGCATTCATGACGGCTTCCAAGCTGGGAACAACGGTAGGTGTCAGTGAATCGACAGTCGTGAGATTCGCAGCGGAACTGGGATATGACGGCTATCCGAAAATGCAGAGAGCCATGCAGGAGATGATAAGGGATAAACTGACTTCCGTACAGAGAATAGAAGTGACAAAAAGCAGGATCAGCAATGCCGATATTCTGGAAACGGTTCTCAATCAGGATATCGAAAAGATCAGAAAGACACTGGAAGAGACTTCAAAAGAGGATTTTAAAAATGCTGTCAGTGCCATCTCAAAGGCAAAGACGATCTATATATTTGCCGTGAGAAGTTCAGCGGCACTGGCATCCTTTCTGGGATATTACTATTCTCTGATATTCGAGAATGTCAAAGTGATCAGCAACTACGGCGAAACGGAAATATATGAAAAGCTGTTCAGGATATCGGAAGAAGATGTGATAATAGGGATCAGTTTTCCGAGATATTCCAATGCGGCGATCAAGGCAATGACCTTTGCCCATCACAGAGGGGCGAAAGTGATCGCCCTGACGGACAGTATGGCAAGTCCTCTTGTATCTGTATCGGATTATGTTCTGATAGCCAAAAGTGATATGGCATCGGTAGTGGATTCTCTTGCTGCGCCGCTGAGTGTTATCAATGCATTGCTGGTTGCGACTGTTCTTGATCCCGAACTGAATGCAAACGATACATTCAGCAAACTTGAAAATATATGGCAGGAGTATGATGTATACAGCAATAACAGGGAGGAACAGTGATTGAGAAAGACGGCAGTGATCGGCGGCGGAGCGGCAGGCATGATGGCAGGCATATTCGGAGCCTATGCAGGTGATGACATCACGATTTTTGAGAAAAATCAGAAGATCGGCAGAAAGATATATATTACAGGCAAGGGCAGATGTAACCTGACAAATAACTGTGATATCAGGACGGTTATCGAAAATACGCCTGTGAATGCGAGATTTCTCTACAGTGCGTTGAACAGGTTTGCACCGAAAGATACAATGGATTTTTTTGAAAGCAACGGTCTTTCACTCAAGACGGAGAGGGGAAACAGAGTATTTCCTGTATCAGACAGAGCGGCAGATGTCGTTGATACGCTTTTGAAAGTGTCACGGCAGGCAGGCTGTAAAATCGTGAATAAAACCGTTTCGGATATCGTGATGGAAAACGGCTGTATCAAAGGGATAAAAATTGCCGATGAATTTCTGGCATTTGATAAAGTGATCATCGCCTGTGGAGGAAAGTCCTATCCGCTGACAGGCTCAACGGGTGACGGATATGTCTTTGCCAAAAAAGCAGGGCATCATATCATACCGTTAAAGCCGTCACTTGTACCGCTCGAAACCGTTGAAAAAATACCGCCGGAATGTGACAAGCTGCTTTTGAAGAATATCGGCTTGAATGTCACTGATACATTGACGAATCAGAAAATATACACGGATTTCGGTGAATTGCAGTTGATGAGATACGGCGTATCGGGAGCGGTGATTTTAAGTGCAAGTTCTCACATGAGGGCAATGCAGTCGGGCAGATACAAGCTTGATATAGACTTAAAGCCTGCACTTTCAGAGGAGAAATTGGACGCAAGACTTCTCAGGGAGATTTCCGAAAGGAAACTGAATGATTATGAATATTTGCTTCACGCATTTCTGCCGAAACAGA
>CAMHPW010000145.1 GCA_946187095.1 uncultured Clostridia bacterium
CTGCACAAGTGCATTATATTCAGGTGACGTATTCAAAAACGGATAATAGCATTTATAATCCTCTGCATTTTCATTCACGAGTTTTTGCGTATCTTTATAGTAATAATAAAATGCAATCGGCGGTTTTGTATCTTCATGCGTGAGAATCGGTATCAGCTTATCCGAATTCTGAGGACCTTCCACTAATATACAATCGGGCTTGTATTCCTCTATGACATTCAAAAGATGAAACGAACATACAGGACTATGATGCCTTATCGGAAAATACAGTATTTTCTGCTGATAGTCAAACGGTATCACTTCAAATATTTCTTTGTTTCGTAAAATTCTTTCCATATTCCACCCAGCTTTTCCGCTTTAAATTTCACCACTGTATTAAAATATGCTTTCAGCTTTTCCAAATCATCTTTTGTATCTTTGCAGACTGCATTGTTCAAGTTCTGTGTCAGTTCCGCAAGGCTGATTTTTTCTTCATAATACCATGCGTTTGAAAGCGTCTGATAAAATACAGATACAGCCTCTGCCGTACTCATTACCGCCGACGGCTTGTCTATTTTCATGCCGCTTTCGGAAACGCCCTCTCTCAATTCATGATACGTTATCGCCAGCAATTCCGCTACGTCTGTATTGATCGGCATTTCTATATGGTCGGCTATGGCACTCTGTTCCACTTCATTCAAAATGATCTGCTTTTCGAGCCTTACATCTTTGACAGGATTGACCGTTTCAAAGTTGAATCGTCTTTTCAATGCACTCGACATCTCATTAACACCTTTATCCCTGATATTCGCCGTGCCTATGATATTGAATCCCGACTTTGCAAATATCAAGCCGTCCTCTTCCAGTTCGGGTATATTCAGGACTTTATCACTCATGACGGAAATCAAACTGTCCTGAATTTCGGCAGGCGTTCTTGTGATCTCCTCAAATCTCGTGATAATGCCCTTTGTCATGCCGACATACAGCGGTGACGGCACCAATGCCTCTTTGACAGGTCCTTTTGCCAACAGCAAAGCATAGTTCCAACTGTATTTTATCATATCTTCCGTTGTGCCTGCCGTTCCCTGTACGGTATTGGTACTTGTTCCGCTGATCGCTGCCGAAAGCAATTCCGACAGCATCGTTTTAGCCGTACCGGGTTCGCCTACCAACATCAAGCCACGGCTGCCTGCAAGCGTGATGATACATCTTTCTACAAGAGAATCATTTCCGAAAAACTTCTTCTTTATATTGACAACTTTACCGTCATATTTGATTCCTTTGTTTGAACCAAGTATAAAAGTTCTGACAGCTTTCGGGGAAAGATACCAGTTTTCAGGCTTTCTGCCTGTATCATTGGCTTTCAGGGCAGCAAGTTCCTCTGCATATCTCACTTCTACGGGTGGTTTTATCAAGTTTTCCATATTCATTACCTCCAAAATTTTCATGCTGATATTATAACATACTTAATGGCAATTTTTTTGTACAACAAATGCCCCCTCATGCCGTTTTTTCACAAGGGGGCAAACAATCATTTTTCAATATTCTCAATATTCGGGTTCAAGGAGTCCGTAGGTGTCATCTTTACGCTTGTAAACAACACAAAGCTGATTCGTTGCACTATTAAGGAACATAAAGAACTCATGACCGATCATATTCATCTGGAGAATGGCTTCCTCTACACTCAGGGGCTTTACAACAAAATTCTTTGTCTTGACAACCGTGTAATTTGCTTCGGGAATTTCCTCTGTATCGGGTTCGCCTGCAAAGTACTGTTCAATGGAATCCGCTCTGAGCTTTTTGCTGAGTTTCGCCTTATTTTTTCTGATCTGACCGCCGAGTATATCAACTACTGCATCAAGTGCATCATTCATTTCGGGTGCAGTGCTTTCCGCACGGTATGTCATGCCATTATCAAATATAGTCACTTCGACTGTCTGGCGATTTTTTTCAAGAGTTACTTTTACATTGGCTTCTGCATCTTCGGAATAGATCTTTTCAAATTTGCCGAGTTTCTTGTAAACACGCTCTTTGAAATTATCTCTGAGATTGACTTTTCTTCCTACGATATTATATTTCATAAATAAGCCTCCTTATATATTAGGTCATGCTTATTATAACATATTCAACAAAAAAATGGAATAGTTTTAAGAAAAATTATTAAAAAATTTTCTTTCACAATTTTAGACATTATCACAATAATATCATTTCACGGTTATTCCACTGATAATGACCGTTTCGGGCTTGTTCATGATATTCAAGGGATCACCGTTATATAAAACAATATCCGCATCCTTGCCGACTTCCAGAGAACCCACTCTGTCGGAAATACCGCATATTTCAGCCGCCGTTGATGTGATAGCCTTCAATGCCGCTGTTTTGTCCATGCCTTCTCTGACCGCAACTGCCGCACACATGACAAGATATTGTATGGGTGTTTCGGGGTGGTCTGTCACGATCGCCGTTCTGATACCGCTTTTTGACACGATCCCTGTCGACTTTGGTGTGAGATGGAGCAGTTCAGGCTTGCTTCTGTCGGTTAAAATAGGTCCCGAAAGGATTCCTACGGGATTTTCTTCGGCAAGTTCATCACATATTAAATATGCGTCCGTTGCGTGTACCAGAACATAATCAATATCAAATTCACGGCTGATCCTGATTGCCGTAAAAATATCGTCTGCACGGTGTACATGAAAATGTGCAGGTATCTCTTTTGTAAAAAGAGGAATCAGAGCTTCACATTTCATGTCATATTCGGGACAGTCATAATTTTCCTTATCATTTTCATAATTTTTCTTGTCAGTATAATATTTCTTGGCTTTCTTGAGAGCTTCACGGATCAGAGCCGCTGTTGCCATGCGTGTAACGGGTGACTGGTCTTTATCGCTGAACGTCACTTTCGGATTTTCTCCCAAAGCAAATTTCATTCCCACGGGGGCTTTCACGATCATCTTGTCGATCCTTTTTCCGTAAGTTTTGACAGCGGCAAGCTGTCCGGATATGGCATTGGCACTTCCCGGACCTGTCACAACTGTCGTAATGCCTGCATTCCGGGCTTCTTCAAAATACCTGTCGAGAGGATTGACCGCATCGATTGCTCTCAGATGCGGCATGACAGGATCACTGTCTTCATTGCCGTCATCACTTTCAAAGCCTGTGGAATCTCCGAACATTCCCAGATGGGTATGGGCATCCACAAATCCCGGATAGGCTTTCATACCGTTTCCGTTCAGTACTTCCTCTTTCGTGAAATGGCTGAAAAGCGACATTTTGCCCATCCGGGCTATTTTGCCGTCCTCGATTTGTATATAACCGTTTTCTATCACGATATCTTCGCTGTTCATCGTATGTATTTCAATATTTTTGATTACCATTTTATTTCTCCCAATCAAAACGGAGAGCCGTTTTCTGACAACAGGCTCTCCTCTGTTTTATTTATTAGAATTATTATTGTTTCGCCTTGTATAACCGCTGCCACGCCTGTTTTCATTGGTACGTTTCAGATTTGATATCTTTTCTTCACTGGTCTGCTTGAATCTCGACATCATGTCTTCAAAATCAGTCGGCTCGCTGCGTTTGGGCTGCCATTCATAACTGATATTCGGTTTGGACGGACGATTCTGTACAGTGCTGCGGCTGTCATTACGGCGGCTGCTGTTGTACTGCGGTTTGTTTTCCATGGCTTTTTTGATGGAAAGGCTGATCTTACCGCCCTCACCTATGCTGAGTACTTTGACTTTTACAGTCTGTCCTTCTTTAAGATGGTCGCTTATATTGTTCACAAATGTGGGTGCTACTTCGGAAATATGTACCATTCCCGTTTTTCCGTCCTCAAGGTCAACGAATGCACCGAATTTTGTGATGCCTGTTACCTTGCCTTCCAATATCATTCCTACTTCAAGATCCATACTTTCAAAAAAATCTCCTCTCAGTTACCGGCAATGTTTATAAATACAACTTCACCGTCTTTTGTAAAGCCATATATTCTCGCCCTTTTTTCGATATAGTCGCTGTATTTATCGAAATCCTCATTTTCAACGGCTTCGGCTACATCCTTGAGTTCATCATTCTTGATCACCTGAAGATCGACCTGTTCCTGAAGTTCCGCAAGCTGCTTACGGGATTCTGTGATCCTGACGTGCTGGTCAACTATCATAACTGCTATGGCTATCACAAACGCTATTGCACCTATACTGAGTATCCAGTTTGTCTTTTTTTTCTTATGCACTTTTTTTACTGGAATTTGAAAATTTTTCTTTTTTGGCGTTTTATAATTACCTTTAGCATTATTATTTTTTGTATTACTTGATATTGAAGAGGTTGTAGTTGCTCCAGATTCACTTAAATTTGGATTTTGCTCATTTTGTTTTGCATTTTATTGACAGGAAAACCGGCGCGGAAAAAAACTCGGCGGGCGTTTATACAGTTCCTTTTTTCGGGACGGTTTACGCGCAGTTTGTCAAGACGGATATAGATTTTCGTCATTATATCAAGACGATAGGCACTAACACGGTGGTTTTTAGGGCATACGCTGGTTT
>CAMHPW010000146.1 GCA_946187095.1 uncultured Clostridia bacterium
CATTTTCCCGTCTTTTTTTTCGGCTGAACGCTCGGCAAATTATCTAATACCTCTCTAATCTCTAAACCGTTCAATTCCCATATTTCGCCCCATTTATACCTGCGTGAATGTTGCCCTTTTTCAATAAGTGCCATTTCCGCCGCCTGCCTGCTAATCAAATCGTCACTCATTTTCATCACTCCAATCCAGAGCCTGACCGCAGTATTGACAGTATTTGTGATTAACATTAGCGACAATCCATTTACTGCATACAGGACAATTTACACAACAGAATGTACATACCGTTTCGGTTTCGCTGTCAAAAGCCTTAACATGACACGGATTATTAACTGCTGTAATCTTTTTCGGCACCTGCTTTTCAAGTGCCTGAATCCCCATTTTGCAAGCCTCTATATCCTGCAAGAATATGTCATCAAAGTCATCACGGTGACAGAAACTTTCTCTATCTCTTATCAAATCCGTCAACTGATATATTGCCTGTTCTGTCGTCATTTTCAAAAACTCCTCTCTGCATACCATTGCACATTGCACATTGTTCAATCTCCCCTTCCTGTGAGTGCCATTGTGAACAGCGTTACGATCGCACCTATCACCATTCCGCTGATGAAGTCCATTCAAAACATCTCCTTTATTTTTCTTTAAAACCATTATGACGGGTATGACGGCACTTCCAGACCTTTTTATATATTTTTGCTTTTTCTATTTTTTTTACATGAAAGGTATATATAACCCGTCATACCCGTCATATTTCTAAAATGGAATTATCCTGTAATCGTTACCGAATACGGTTTATATTCCGCATTCAATTCCATTCCGACATAATACCAGCCGTCCATTTTTTTGATTCTTTCATATCTTTGAGAAATTTCCTTACCGAATTTTGTGTTCGACATCTGCCATTCGCCGTACTGCTTACACCAATTTGTGTATATCTGATACAAGTCACTCGCTTTCACGGATTTGGCAAATGCCTTTTCCGTACACTCATCGAGAAATTTCGATACTACGTCCATCTCTTTTTTATATTCTTCTACTGCCTGTTCCACTGCCGGCGGCATTTTTAAACCGTATTTGTGATACATCGCCAAGCCTCTCAATGCCCATACGAATATGCCGTCAAGCTCTTTCAGCAGCTTATCCGTCAGCTGTTTATCCACTTTTTCTTTCGGTATCTTCGCATTGAACGGGATAATGTGCATTCTTCGCCATATTCCGTAATCCGTTCCACGAATAATCGGCTTATGATTCGTTGCCATCCATAATTTGAATTCGGGCTTGAATTCAAATTCATCTCCGTACAACTTCCTTGCCGTCACGACATCTCCGCCTGTCAGCTGTTTCAGCAAGCCCTCATTCAGCCGCAAGCCCTCATTCGGCTCGGCACTTGTTACAAGCCTTGCACCCTTTAATCTCGCAATATCACTGTTTATGCCGTTATTATTGCGTATCATCAGCGTTTCCGCCTGTATATTGCTTGCGTAATCTCCGAACATCTGTCGGATAACGTCTATAAACGTCGATTTGCCGTTATTGCCGTCACCCAACAGGAAAAATGCACATTGTTCCGCTGTCGAACCCGTCAGAGAATAGCCTACCGCTGTTTGTATATAACGTATCATGCCATCATCATTTTCAAATATCTCTTTCAGAAACTTCTCCCACAGCGGACATTTTGCATTTTTATCGAAATTCGCATTGACAGATTTGGTGAAATAATCTTGCGGAGTGGCTTTTCTCACGGAAAAATCATTCAAATCAATCACTCCCGACAGGCTGTTTAAAAGCATTTTGTGACGGTCAAGCTGATTCGGAGTTACCGGCACATAATGTTGTACTTCCTTTTCCAATGCTTTTTTTGTATTGTGATTCCTTGACTTTTTATAATGCTTTTCCCATGCCTTGAAAAGCGTCTGATTCTCGTCATTATTTTCCTTGTCTTTCTGAATGTAGTAATCTTTTTCCTTTTCGATGGCTTCAAGCGATTTATCCACCAACTTGAATATAAATCCCGAATTGTCATAAACCCATTTATTTTTGTGATAAAGCATCCATTTTCCGTCAGTGTAGTGAAAACGTATCCGTTCATGGAACATATCCGACATTCTTTCCGCATTGCCTGTATCATCGAATGAATACAGCTTGATATATTTCGGCTTGCTTTCATTCTCGATATTCACATAAAAATCATCATCTTTGGGGGCTGTTGGGGAATAGGTATTCATACAGCTTTCAACGGCTTTTTCCATGGTGATATTGCCGTAGGTATCCCTGCCGTGCTTTTCGTCCCACTTGTCACGCATCAATTTCGACTGCCTGAAAATCCTGTCCATCATGGCAATATCTTTATTGCACCAAAAGGCAAGCATGGAACACAATGCCATATCAGCCCTGCTGTCGTCATTGTCATAATCGGACGTATCACCATTGAAAAGCCTTGCGAATTTCATGCCGCTGCTGCTGTTCATGGCTTTATCAATGATATCTTTATCCGTCACTGTCAGGGATTTTGTTTTCGCCTTTGACGGTTCGGACGGAACGGACAAGGTTTTCTGTCCGTCCTGTCCGTTATCCATATACGCCTTGTAAATCAATGCCGCATGGGGTTCACGTTCATTCACATCAAAATCATTCAGGCGATTGCCCGTCACGGTGAAATATCGGTCTTTCTGATACATCTCCAGATGAATCCCTTTATCAAGGGCATTTGTCTTTTTCTTTTTCCAGTCGTCATGGACTTTGCCCCTGTAAATGATATGTATGCCCGTCCCTGACGGAGAAATCTCCGCATAGCTGTCCATTGTACTCACAATGTCAAGGGCATTTTTGTGAATCTCTCCATTTTCATTGATACAGTGGTCTATGTCGATTCCGCAAAAATCCGTTTCCGCCGTAAAGACAAATCCGATACCGCTGTAGCCGTACTCTTTACAAGCCTTTACAGCCTGTTCATAAGTACCCCATGTTTTACTGTCTGTCGGGCTTGCATTGCCATTGTATAAAGGTGATTTCGGGACTTTATTCAAGTGGCATATCCATTGTTTTGTATTTTTTAATTCGTTCATTTTTTGAACAACTCCTTTCACTTATACATATAAAATTCCGAAAATTCAACCTTTACAATGAGAAATTAGGAGTGAGGAATGAGGAATTTTTTTTCTGACACCATTCCTCATTCCACATTCCTCATTCTCAGAACGGCAAATCTTCATCTGAATTATTTTCGGCACTGATTTCATCATTCCAGTCAAGCGGCTTTCCGTCTGACTTTTCAGGGAATTTATGCGTACAGTTCGGATATTTCGTTTCATTCGTCCATGCCACTCTTGCATTGGTCTTACCCTGCCATGTATCGTGTACGATATGGACAAGACAGCATTTTCCCGTTATGTACTCGCCCAGCTCATTCAAATCCTTGAAACTCTTTCCCCTCGGCACGCCCACGCCTTTACACAAATTCATTATCTGTTTGTAAGAATATCCGCCGATTTTTTTATCATCTTCGGTCTGTTTGTCGGAACTCCTGCACCATATCGCATGAAAAATTATCTTATTCTGATACTTCTGCGGAACGTCATTTCTTATAACAAGCCTTACCGAAAAATATTCTCTGGGATAATTGCCGCTTGTTGCCGTCACAAATGCACCTTTCACGATACATTCATAATCCCCCTCGGGAAGTAAATTTTCATTCTCGTAATTAACATCAAACATAGTTTTAATCTCCTTTTCTAAAATCATTTGGGCAGTTCTTTTTATTCATCGTTCCTAATTAACTTTTTAGCATCATCAACACTTCTGCAAACTCCTGCAAGTGCATGATTTTCCTGCATGGCATTGATGAATTTTTCCTGATTTTCGGAAACTTTGCCTTTTGGGGTTTTCACTTCAATAAATACCGCCTTGCCGTCCGATTTTCTCACTCCGAATAAATCCGAAAATCCAACGGGTAAGCCTGTATCAAAATATCTGCCGTCTTTGGTGTAGCCCTTGCCGACATTCGCCCTGAACGTCACGCATTCATCGGCAACGCCTAAACGTATATCATTCATAATTTTGTGTTCTTCGGTCATGTAATAAATCCCCTTGCTTTTGCCTGATGCCACGCCCAGCCTGATTTATAGCCTTTTTTCTTTGCAAGTGCCAGAAGTTCATCATAACTGTTACAATAGCGTGGATCATCGTATTCTACTTTGAATTCGGTGATTTTCTGCAATTCATAGCTTTGAAGATACTCTGTTTTGCCCTCTCTTTTGTCTTTCGGAACCGCTGTATTGCAGAACGGACAAAATTCAGTCAAATCGCCGTTTTCATTCCTGTATTTTGCAAATTCCTTTCCGCACGCTTTATTACTGCATTTCACCGAAATCGGCTTTTTACAATGCGGACAAATGATGTTATATAATTTCTTGCCGTTTTCGTCTTTGCGGAATTTATGGAATACGTTGATACATTTTTCACACGTTACCATTGGAGTAACATCTTCATTTTTTTTGCCCTCTAAACTCCATTTTCT
>CAMHPW010000147.1 GCA_946187095.1 uncultured Clostridia bacterium
TTTTGTACTGCTTTTCACGTCAAGAAGTTATTTTGAAGTCGTCATTTTCGGCATTGTCTTTATCTTTGCGGCAGTTCTCAACATGGGTACAAACTATCTTTTAGGCACTATCTCCTCAATAACAAATTCCATAGCCGTTATTTTGCAGCTTGCCCTTGCCATAGACTATTCCATTATTCTCATACACAGGTATCAGGATGAAGTCATGAAACAGCCTACCGAAAAAGATGCTTTGATAGAGGCTCTTTCCAAAGGCATTATTGAAATATCTTCCTCAAGTCTGACAACGATTTCGGGCTTGCTTGCACTGACTTTGATGCATTTCAGACTTGGCTATGACTTGGGTGTAGTTCTTACCAAAGGTATTATTTTCAGTATTCTGTCGGTGCTTTTGCTCATGCCGGGATTGATTTTGATGTTTCCAAAGATGCTAAAAAGGACTGCTCACAGAAATCACGTTCCCAATATCGAATTATGGGGCAGATTTCTCACCAAGTCAAAATACTGCTTTGTATGGGTATTTATCGTCATCATTCCGCTTTCCATATATTTTTCTTCAAAGACGAATTATGCCTTTGCCGACAGTACGATCAATGAACTGATCTACTCCGAAAGCCGTGCGACCATGCACAAAATAACCGATACGTTTGACGATTCCACGCAAATTGCCCTTATCGTCCCCAACGGGAATTATGAGGCTGAAAAGGCTATTATCAAAGAGATAGAAAAAATGGATAACGTAAAGACAATAACGGGACTTGCCAATATCGAATCCGAAAAAGGAAAGGTTCTCACGGATAAATATACACCGAGAATGTTTGCGGAACTTCTCGACATGGATCTTGAAGAGACCACTCTTTTATATCAGGCTTACGGCGTGGAACATCATCAGTATCAGGGAATTTTCAAGAGTGCGGAAGATTATGAAGTGCCGCTTATTGATATGTTTTTATATGTTTTTGATAAATCGGATGAAGGCATTATCAATCTTGATGCAGACAAGAAAGAAACAATGGATACTCTGAGAAAAAGTCTTATGCTTGGCATAGACCAGCTTCAGGGTGAAAATTATGACAGGATCATCATTTCAGCATCTGTTCCCGTTGAGGGAAAGACGAGTACAGACCTTGTTGATGCCATCAGGGAAACTGCAAAAAATTACTATGAAAACAGCGATAAAAAAGTGCTTGTGATCGGCGAGATAACAAGTGCAAGAGACCTTGCCGACACCTTCAACAGTGACAGTACAAAAATCAATGTTTTGACGATACTCTTTGTATTGGTGATACTCTTACTCACGTTCAAAAGCGTGGCAGGCTCTGTATTGCTTGTATTCGTTATTCAGGGCAGTATATGGATCAATTTCTCATTTCCGTATCTCATGAATATCACAAGCTCTTTTGTCACAAATATGATTGTATCGGCTATACAAATGGGTGCAACAATCGACTATGCTATTGTAATCATGAATCACTATCAGGAACTGAGAGATAAATTCGACAAGAAAAAAGCCATGTCTTTGGCTGTAAACGAAAGTTTCCCGACGATTCTCACATCGGGAACGATTCTCACAATGGCAGGATTTTTGATTTCTATGAGGGTAAGTGACGTATATATCGGACATATCGGTCTTGCAGTCGGCAGAGGTGCTTTGATATCCGTCATACTTGTATTGACGGTTTTGCCGCAGATCATTGTACTTCTTGATAAAATTATCAGCAAGACAAAATTCAAGATCAGCCTTGGAGGTGACGACAAATGAAAAAGATAATATCTTTCATAACAGCTATATTGGTAGTTTTCACATCTTTTTCATGTATACCTGTATATGCTGCTGGCAGACAGACGGAAATATCTTCCGCAAAAGACCTGATTTCTCTTGCGGAGAAGTGCAGACTTGACAGTTACAGCCTTAATTTGACTGTTACACTCAAAAATGATATTGACCTGAAAAATTCCGAATTTGAATATATTCCCTATTTTTCGGGAACATTTGACGGAAAAGGTTATGCAATCAAAAATTTCAGCCTTGAAAAAAGCGGCTCTCAAATGGGCTTTATACGCTGTACATCCGTTTCAGCAAAGATAAAAAATCTGAATATCAACGGAAAAGTCATTTCTTCAGGCAGTTCAAGGGAAACAGGCGGCATTGTCGGAAACAATCAGGGTACTATCGAAAAATGCAGCTTTTCGGGCAAGGTCAGCGGAAAGGAAAATACAGGCGGCATTGCAGGCAAAAATACAGGTATGATAACGGATTGTGAAAATTCCGCCGAGATATCGGGTGAACATCGTACAGGCGGCATTTCGGGCAGCAACACGGGATTGATATACAAATGCACCAATAAAGGCAATATCAACAATACAGTGCTTTCTACGGAACAGCCTGTTATCAAAAGCGGTTTAAGTCTGAAAAATTTCGATATCGCCGAAGTTTCGGAGGATAATTTCCTTGATATCACGGATATAGGCGGAATCACAGGATTTTCCGAAGGCAGTATCAGTGAATGTGAAAATTCGGGCATTGTCGGCTATGACAGAACAGGTTATAATACAGGCGGCATTGTCGGCAGAAATACGGGAACTGTCACTTCATGCACCAACAACGGCGATATTATCGGCAAAAAGGATATCGGCGGCATTGTCGGACAGGCTGAGCCGTACAGTCAATGGGATTTTTCACAAAGCAAGCTTGAAAGCCTGAAAAATTCCGTCAATGATATTAAGAGCAAGATTGAAACTCTTAAAAAAGATGTTTCCAATTCTTCAGATGACATAAAAAAGCAGATCAGCGAAATAGAAAAATCCGTCAGTGCCGTATCCGATGACACTAAAAATGCGGCAGGACAGCTTTCCGCAGATGTTGACGAAACCAAAAAAACAGCCGATAAATTGATATCCGAAATAAAAGACGCTGTGAGCAAACATGACCATAAGCTTACAAAGGAGTTGTTGGAACAGCTTAAACAGATGAATGATAATCATGTGATAGACCTGAATGAGATGATATATATTTTAAGGCTTGTCAGAAGTGAGGAAAAAAGACATTTTGAAAAAGAACATCTTGAGTCGGAATATGACCTTTCGGGCACGGTTGAAGAAATTATTGCAGGCATGGAACTGCAAAAACCAGATATCGAAAGTATCTATAAGGATATTCAGAATATAGGCGAAAATACGGCAGTTCTTGAAAATCTCATGCAGTCTGGCTCGGACAGTATCAAAAAAGATGCAAAAGCCCTTAAAGAAAGCCTTTTGGGATTCGCAGACGCCATGCAGATAACCGCAAAGGACGTTTCACAAGTGAAAATCAGCACCATGACAGATGTTTCTGCAGACGGCAAATATAATAACAGTATCATTCAAAACTGCAATAATCAGGGCGATGTATATGCCGAAATCAATGCGGGCGGTATTGCAGGCACCGTATCATTTGAGATAGCATTTGATGCGGAGGATAAATTACAGGTATCGGATTATCTTCTGAATGACGCAAAATATCTTATATTTTCTGTCATAAAGAATTGTGAAAGCAAAAATGAAGTGACAGCTAAAAAACAGAATGCAGGCGGGATTCTCGGAAATGCGGATTTTGGATTGACAGACGGCTGTACAAGTTCAGGCACGATCAGAGTAATAAGCGGTGAATATTGCGGCGGTATCGCAGGGCTGACAAATGGCGATATCAAAAATTCATCTTCCAAAAGTATTCTCTATGGAAACGGATATGTCGGCGGCATTGTCGGACACGGCAGAAATATTTTTGACTGCAAGGCTTATTCATTCATTGAAAGCGGAGCGGAATTCACGGGAAGTATTGCAGGCAGTCTTGACGGACAGGCGGAAAAATGCTGTTTTATAGAAAACGGTATGGGCGGCATAGACGGTATCTCCTACAAAGACAAGGCGGAACCTCTGACATATCAGGATATGATGAAAAGAAATGATATCCCCGATATTTTCAGAAAAATCACCGTAACATTCATTGCAGAAAATACAACCGTTGCAGAAATAGATGTCAATTTTGGCGGAAAAATAGATCAACTTCCCGAAGTGCCAAAAAACGGTCTGCAATACTGGAAATGGAATGATTTCGATAATGAACATATCTACTACAGTCAGACTGTTGAGGGGAAATATAAAAATCCTAAAACGACTATTTCAACAAATGAAGAAATCCCCCTGTTTTTGGCAGAGGGAAACTTCTACGAAGGGCAGACACTGACAGCCGAGCCTGTTGAAAAAATAACAGTCAAAGACGGTGAGCCGCTTGCGGCATATAAAGTGTATGTGAATGATTTTTCGGGAAAGCTGAAAATACGCATGAAGGCTTCCGACGGAGGACAGCTTTATCTGTCGGGAAAAAGTGCCGATTATGAAAAAGACGGAAGCTATATCGTTTTTAAAGCGGAAAACGGCAGTGAAATTATCTATACAAAATCAGAAAACAATTTTTTATGGGTATGGATAGCGGTCATATCGCTGTTTTCGGCGGCAGCA
>CAMHPW010000148.1 GCA_946187095.1 uncultured Clostridia bacterium
TGATATAAAAATATCGAAAAGGAGTATATCTGTTCTGAAAAATGAAAAAAATTCGGCGTTGAGGGTAAAACTCGTCACTGAAAATCAATAAAAAAAGTTGACAAATGGTATGTATGTGTGTTATGATTGATTCGTAAAACTGAATCTTGAATCTTTTCCGGATAGAGGTGCGGGGACGGCGTGTAGCAAAGGGGAGTTTGCCGAAAGCGAAGATGCTTTGTGAATAGCATTCCTGCCGAGAAACAGTGAGTGGCATATACTGTTTCGGCTGCATATCATAGTGGTATGCGGCTGTCATCATAAGGGCATGATGGAGAGCTATCGAATGATTTTGAATGCTTTTATGAGACCGGTTGCACGACAGCCGGCTTTTTATTTTGGAAAATGTCAGGGGATAAAAATTCAAAAGGAGAGATTTTTATGGAAAAAAAGTATAATGTAGGTATCATCGGTGCAACGGGTATGGTTGGTCAGAGATTTGCGACTCTGCTTGAGAATCACCCTTGGTTCAATGTAACGGTTCTCGCAGCAAGCAGCCGTTCCGCAGGCAAGACCTATAAAGAGGCAGCCGGTAACCGTTGGGCTTTGCAGAAGCCGATGCCGAAGTCAATGGAAGATATGGTGATCGTTGATGCTGCAAATGTAGAGGAAGTTGTATCAAAAGTTGACTTCGTATTCTGTGCGGTAGATATGAAAAAAGAAGATATTCGTGCACTGGAAGAGAAATATGCGAAGGCTGAATGTCCTGTCGTATCAAACAACTCTGCACACAGGTTCACACCTGATGTTCCGATGATCATTCCTGAGATCAATGACAATCATCTTGAGATCATTGCCTCGCAGAAAAAACGTCTTGGCACAAAGAGAGGATTTATTGCTGTAAAGTCGAACTGTTCACTCCAAAGCTATGTACCGGCAGTACATCCGCTTATGAAATACGGTGTCACAAAAGTACTGGCTTGCACCTATCAGGCGATTTCCGGTGCCGGCAAAACTTTTGAAAGATGGCCCGAAATGATTGACAATGTCATTCCCTACATTGGCGGCGAAGAAGAAAAGTCTGAACAGGAGCCGCTCAAAATATGGGGTACGATAGAGAATGGTGAGATTGTGAAGGCAAAGTCACCGTCTATTACAGCACAGTGTATCAGAGTACCTGTAACGGATGGTCACACAGCGGCAGTGTTTGTAGAATTGGAAAACAAGCCTTCTATGGAGCAGATCATCAAGGACTGGGATGAATATAAGGGCAAGCCACAGGAATTGAATTTGCCGTCAGCACCCAAAAAATTCCTTCACTATTTCACAGAGAATGACAGACCTCAAATAAAGTCAGAGAGGAATCTTGAAAACGGTATGGCTGTATCGATCGGCAGACTCAGAGAAGATACACAGTATACGATCAAGTTTGTATGTATGTCACATAATACCCTGCGTGGAGCAGCAGGCGGTGCGGTACTTCTGGCTGAACTCCTTTGTGCAGAGGGCTACATGGATAAATAATTGAAGTTAAAATAAATTTTTTCAAGGAGGTTTTGCTATGTCAAACCACATTTTCAAAGGTTCGGGTGTTGCGATCGTCACCCCGATGTTTGAAGACGGCAGTATCAACTATGACGAGTACGGAAAGCTGATCGAATTTCAGATCAAAAACGGTACGGATGCGATCATAGCCTGCGGTACGACAGGTGAATCTGCTACTCTGAACAGAGAGGAACACTGTCAGGTCATTGAGTATACTGTCAATAAAGTTGCAAAGAGAGTGCCTGTTATAGCAGGTGCAGGAAGTAACGATACATTTTTTGCGGCAGAACTTTCAGCAGAGGCTGAAAGACTCGGTGCGGATGCGATTCTGTCTGTAACGCCGTATTATAATAAGACATCTCAGAGCGGTCTGATCAGACATTATAATTATATTGCAGACCGTATCCATATTCCGATGATCGTTTATAATGTTCCGTCAAGAACAGGCTGCAATATCAAGCCCGAAACGTATGCAGAGCTTGCCAAGCATCCGAATATACAGGCTGCAAAAGAGGCTAACGGTGATATCTCCGCACTGGTAAAGACAATGGCATTGTGCGGAGATAATCTGGATATATACAGCGGTGAAGATGCACAGACGTTCTCTATTATATCAATGGGCGGTCTGGGAGTCATATCCGTATTTGCGAATATATGTCCGAGAGAGAGTCATGAGATGGCAAAGAAAGCCCTTGACGGAGATTTCAGGAACAGTTTCTCTATGCAGAAGTATTATATTGAACTGATCAATATGCTTTTCTCGGATGTTAACCCGATACCGATCAAGGCAGCGATGAATATGTGCGGATTCAACTGCGGACCGTGCAGGATGCCGCTTGCCCCGATGAGTGAAGCAGGTGAAAAGGCATTGAGAGAATGTCTTGTGAAATACAATATTCTGAAAGCGGAATAATCAAAAATATACGCTGTCGGGGGTGCAAGATTCACCCTCACAGCGTGATTTTGTATATAAAGGAATGGTTAAAATGACGAAGATAATTATAACGGGCTGCAGCGGAAAAATGGGTGCAAGCCTGATGAATGCGGCGGCAAGCCGTGACGATATAGAAATAGTCGGCGGAATCGATATCGTTGAGCCGAAAAATGCGGATTTTGAATATGCAAAGAGTTTTTCCGAATTGAAATGTGAAGCCAATGTAATAGTGGATTTTTCAAATCCTGTTGTATTGGACAGTATGCTTGCCTATGCTGTCGAAAAGAGAGTACCGGTTGTAATATGCACAACAGGCTACAGTGAAGAACAGAAAAAGAAAATCTTTGAAACTTCAAAAAATATTGCCATTTTTTATTCAGGCAATATGTCTCTTGGAATCAATTTGATCATAGAGCTTTCTAAAAAGGCAGCAGCCGTATTCGGAGATGGATTCGATATAGAAATAGTGGAACAGCACCATAATCAGAAATTGGATGCCCCCAGCGGAACGGCTTTGATGATAGCGGATGCTATTTCGGAAGTGAAAACGGATTCCGAATATGTATATGACCGCCACGCATACAGAAAAAAGAGAGAAAAAAAAGAGATAGGAATACATTCGATAAGAGGCGGCAATATTGTCGGAGAGCATGAAGTTATATTTGCAGGACAGGACGAAGTTTTAACGATCAGTCATTCAGCACGTTCCAAGACCGTTTTTGCGGTGGGGGCATTGAATGCGGCAGCATACATGAAGGATAAAAAAACAGGTATGTACAATATGTCCGACCTGCTGAAAAATTCATGAAAGGGGGATTTTGATAATGCAGCCTGCCATAGTTGTAAGTGATGATATCACTCTGATAACCTTGCAGAATATACCGGCGGATATCGATTTCGTATCGGAGGTATTCGAGAAGATAGCGGAAATGGGCGTAGACGTAGACATGATATCGCTGTCACCGGTACAGAGTTCCATGACGAGCTTGTCGTTCACGATCAATGATGATGACCTGATGAAGATATTGGGCTATACATCGAAGCTGGAAGGAAGTATCAAGCCGATCGTCAGCAGCGGAAACTGCAAGATATCGGTGAATGATCCGGGCATGGAGAATTGTCCGGGCGTAGCGGCAAGGATATTCAGATGTGCGGCAGATGTAGGGACGGATATCAGGCTGATCACAACGAGTGAATCGCAGATATCGCTTTTGGTCACGAAGTCTGATTTTGATTCGGCATATGCAGCCATACAGAATGTGATATAAGAAAATGCCTGTCACTGAGATTACAGCGGCAGGCATGATTTTTTATTTTACTGCATCAAGGAGAGCCTGAATTTTATCGGTTTTTTCCCATGACACGCCCAAATCTTCACGTCCCATGTGACCATAAGCTGAAAGGGGAGTGTAAATGGGTTTGTTAAGCTGCAATTCTTTGATAATAGCGGCAGGGCGGAGGTCAAAGACCTTATTGACGGCGTTGGTAAGTATCTCATCCGAAACAACACCTGTGCCGAAGGTTTCAACGAAAACGGAAACGGGCTTTGCAACGCCTATCGCATAGGAAAGCTGGAGTTCGCATTTTTTGGCGAGTTTGGCGGCAACGATATTTTTGGCAACGTAACGGGCGGCATAAGCGGCACTTCTGTCCACTTTTGTAGGATCCTTGCCGGAGAAAGCACCGCCGCCGTGACGGGAATAACCGCCGTAAGTATCGACAATAATTTTTCTGCCTGTCAAGCCGGAATCGCCCACGGGACCGCCGATCACGAATCTGCCGGTAGGATTGACGAGAATCTTTGTATTTTCATCCATGAAATTTGCGGGAATAATGGGCTTGATGACATTTTCGATCAGGTCTTTTTTGATAGTGGGAATATCCACGTTTTCGGAATGCTGAGTAGATATAAGAACGGTATTGATTCTGACAGGAATATCATTTTCGTATTCAACGGTAACCTGAGTTTTGCCGTCGGGACGGAGATAGGGGAGAGTATTATTTTTACGGATATCGGT
>CAMHPW010000149.1 GCA_946187095.1 uncultured Clostridia bacterium
CGAGATTGGTTGGCGGTTACTTTGAATTTGTGCATTTTTCAGATTTGCTCATTTATAGTTAATAAAAAAGTGTGAAAAAAGCGTTATATTTATACAAAAAATATTGACAAATAAATGTACTAATGTGTATAATATCAATTAAGAATTATGTTTTTTCTGTATATGAAAAAATACACGGGAATTATGTAATACTTGCAAAAATATTTTTTTTCGGGAGGCGTAACTCGATTTATGAAAAAACTTTATTCATTGACAGCAGCACAGAATATGCATTACCAGTGGATCAGAGAGTACAAGACACAGCAGGTATCGGGACTCAGCATTGTTGCGGCTTTTCAGGCAGATATTGACATTCCCTTGCTGAAAAGAAGCATAGAACTTGAAAAGGAAAGATATGCCTGTCTGAGACTCCGCTTTACCAAGCCTGATGAAAACGGCAATATCAAGCAGTATATTGCAGAATGTGAGCATGAGGACATCGTTGAAAAAGACCTTACCGGAATGACCATGAAAGAAGCAGATGACATTATGCAGCACTGGGCTTATGAAACTTTTGACGGTGACGATATCCCTATGTGTGAATTCCGTATTGTCAAGCTGCCCGACAACTACACAGGCTTCTTTGTTCACATGGATCACAGACTGAATGACTCTGTAGGCGTTGCGGTAATGGCTACCGACATTATGAATCTTTACAAGCACCTGAAATACGGTGAGGATTATCCCGCACCGCTTGCAGACTTTGAAAAAGTGCTTGTTTCCGATCTTGAAAAGGCTTCCAACGAAAAGCGTCTTGCCAAAGCCAAAAAATTCTGGGACGATCAGCTTGATACATACGGTGAGCCTTTGTATTCCGACATACAGGGACCTTCGGTTCTTGAAAAAGCCCGTAAAAAGCATAATGATCCGAATCTCAGAGCCGCAGATATCGAAAGAAAAGAGCTTTTTGTGGCAGTCAAGGATTATCAGCTTGAAGTGGACAGTATGCAGAGAGCCATCAATTTCTGTCTGAACAATATGATTTCCCCGACAAATCTTCTTTTGCTCGTTATAAGAACATATCTTTCCAAAATGAATGACGGTCAGGAAGATATTACGATTGAGAATTTTATTTCCAGACGTTCCACCAATGATGAACTGACTTCCGGCGGCAGCCGTACTATCTGTTTCCCGTGCAGAACGGTAATATCAGGCAATACGACCTTTATAGACGCTGCAAGAATGATACAGAATCATCAGAATCATCTCTATATGTTCAGCGGATACGATCCCGAACTCATCAGAGCTGAAATGAAAAAACGCTACAATACCCCCGATGATACTACTTATGTCAGCGTATATCTGACTTATCAGCCGCCGATGAATACCAAAGACCTTAACCCGAATGCCGAAAAAATGCCGATTTATGTAAAATGGTTCGCAAACGGTGCGGCTACAAAGAAAATGTATCTCACAGTATCACATCTTCCCGACAGAAAACTTAATTTCTCTTATCACTATCAGACAGCAGAACTGACGGAAGAAGATGCAGAACGTATGTATTATTACATGATGCGTATTCTTTTCAGAGGAATCGAGGATCCCGGCAGAACTATCTCCGAAATTATTGATATGGTATAATACAGAAAGGATTTTGAATTATGGAACAGAAATTTAAAGAAATCGCAGAACGCTACTGCACATTGAAAGCAGACGAAATTACCAACGACATGAAACTCCGTGATGACCTGGGATTGAGTTCTCTTGATTTGATGACGCTTTTGGGCGATATTGAGGATGAATTTGATATCGAGTTTGAGTTTGGTGAAGATGACAGCAAACTTGCCGGTATCGTTACAGTTGAGGATGCTATCAACCTCATGAAGGAGTATGCAGAATGACAAAAACAATATACACAATGTGGAAAAGGTGTGAAACGGACTATGCTGCATTGCCTGCCGTCCGCTGGCTTGTAAAGAAAAATGTTCAGGAATGTACATACGGTGAACTCGGTGCAACCATTACGGGCATTAAAAAGGGCTTTGTCGCAGAAGATTTTTCACATAAACACATTGCACTGATAGGTTTAAGTTCTGTTGAATGGATAGGGGCTTATATGGCTGTTGTAACAAGCGATAATGCCGCCGTTCCCATGGATTCGGGACTGCCTGCCGAAGATTTGATAGACCTTGTTTACCGCTCGGATTCGGAAGGAGTATTTCTTGATGCAACATTTGTATCACTTGCCGCCAAAATCAGAGAAAATTGTCCCAAAGTAAGAAAAATCTGGATGCTTTCGGGAGATGCGGCAGAGGGTACGGAAACAGTTGCAAACCTTATTGCCGCCGGTGAGGGACAGGAAGAACCTGCACAGCCAAATGAAGAAGATATTGCCATGATAGTATATACATCAGGCACAACAGGCAAAAGCAAAGGTGTTATGCTTACTCAAAGCAATCTTTACTGCAATATAGAAGCCGTTTTGTATGACGAGCCGCCGGGATTGATATTCCTGAGCGTTCTCCCCGTTCATCATTGTTTCTGTCTTGTAATGGACTGGTTAAATGGGTTCTGGATGGGTGCGGTTCTGTGCATAAATGACAATCTCAGGCATATGATAAGAAATATAGGCATATATCAGCCAGATGTTATGCTTATGGTACCGCTTATGCTTGAAACAATATACAAACGTCTGAAATCCTTTGGTGACGATGTTCCAAAGCAGGCTCTTGCTGAAAAATTATTCGGTCCGAAGCTCAAACGTATCTTCACAGGCGGTGCACACCTTGACGAATACTATGTAGACGAGTTTGAAAAATACGGTATCAAAATATATGAGGGCTACGGAATGTCCGAATGTTCGCCCGTTATCACTACAAATAAAGAGGGCAACTGCAAAAAAGGCTCTATCGGAAAACCTCTTTCCAACGTGGAAGTAAAATTTGAAGACGGTGAAATACTTGTCCGTGGTACAAGTGTCATGAAAGGATACTATCAGATGGACAAGGAAACTTCCGAAACTCTCAAAGACGGCTGGCTGCATACAGGTGACAAGGGCTATATGGATGAAGACGGTTTTATTTTCATCAACGGCAGAGTGAAAAATTTGATTATCCTTTCCAACGGAGAAAATATTTCTCCCGAAGAAATAGAGGGAAAATTGGCTCTTAATGACCTTATAGCCGAAATTATCGTAACAGGTGAGGACAACCTGCTTACAGCACGCATTTACCCCGAAAAAGAACTTGCCGAAAAGATGAGTGAGGAAGAAGTAACGGCCGCCCTGCAGGAAATACTCAATGCCTATAACAAAACCCAGCCGACCTATAAACAGCTTTCAAGGCTTGTTGTAAGAAAATATCCTTTCTTCAAGAATGCCTCAAGAAAAATTATTCGCACAGAAGTATTAAGAGATGAACCTGTCACATGAAAATAACAAATCTTTCAGAAACAAGATATACGCATATTTCAGGCACTGACGGACTGCCGATATGTGTTCTCCGTATTGAGCCTGAAAATCCCAAGAATATAATAGGCATTGTCCAGCTTGTACACGGAAAAAATGAGCATAAAGGGCGTTATATGCCATTTATGCGTTTCCTTGCAGCCAACGGATACCTCACCATCATAAACGACCACAGGGGACACGGTGAAAGTGTTATCGATCCCGATGACAGAGGATATTTTTATCAGGGCGGAACAAACGCCCTTGTGGAAGACCTCCATGAAATAACCCTTGATGTAAAAAAATATGCCGCCGAAAAATGCGGCAGAGATGACCTTCCCATAACTCTTTTGGGGCATAGTATGGGCTCCTTGGCTGCACGCTGCTATATCAGAAAATATGATGCAGATATCAATAAACTGTGTCTTACAGGCTCTCCGTCACGCTCCGACAAGATAAAACAGGGAATGTATGTTGTAAAGCTCCTCAAGACTGTGGAGGGCAAAAGAGCCCGTTCACGCCTTGCCAAAAAACTGATTATGGGAGTATCCTATGAGAGAAAATTCAGACATGAAGGATTGAAAAATGCATGGACAAACTCCCAAAGAGAAGAAGTGATAGAGCATAACAACGATCCTCTGTGTAAATTCAATTTTACACTCAACGGCTATGAGGAAATGTTAAAAATGGCTATGCTCGCCTATGAAGGCAGCTACACGCCGAATAATCCTGCTATGCCGATAAAATTCTTTTCGGGTGCAGATGATCCGTGTGCCGTGTCACGGCAGAAACTTAAAGAGGCTATGCGGCTTCTCAAAAAAACAGGCTATATCAATGTCCGCTGTGTTCTTTATAAGGGAATGCGTCACGATATCCTGCATGAGAAAAATAAAAACCGTGTATATAACGATATCCTCCGCTTTATCGAAATGTAAGCAATGAAAACGAAACAGGACTGTTACCTCAATCCGCAACAGTCCTGTTTGTTATACTGATGGATGAAAACATTTAGCAAGACTATGCAGCATGAATCTGCCTTT
>CAMHPW010000150.1 GCA_946187095.1 uncultured Clostridia bacterium
CTTCTGTTGCTTCTGTACCTGCAAGACCTCCGCCTATGCGTATCGCAACTGTATCTGATGCAGAATTTGTTCTGATCACGATACTTTCTCCTGAACGTCCCCATGTGATATTGGTATGTTCTGCCATAATCATTTTTTCTTCACTCGTTACATTGACAGTTATTTCAATCTCGCCGTCTGCGAAGATAAGTCTGAGAGTATTTGCACCGTTTTCAAGAATAGTATTTGCAAACTCTCCTGAAAGTGTTACAGTACCGTTCTCAAGGGTTACGCCTTCTGTTGCTTCTGTACCTGCAAGACCTCCGCCTATGCGTATCGCAACTGTATCAGATGCAGAATTTGTTCTGATAACGATACTTTCTCCTGAACGTCCCCACGTGATATTGGTATGTTCTGCCATGATAACTTTTTCTTCCTCTGCCGCATAGGTCAGACCAAAACCTCTTTCATAGAGAACAGTATCGGTAAAGCTGTAATTTTCATCAAGCTGAGGAATGTTGATCGGGAGTTTCGCAGTCGGTGCGTCATCTTCGCTGAACATCATATAGAGAGCCGCAGGCATATTCGGACCATACTGCTGTATTTCCCTTACTTTATCACCGGGATCTTCTCTCATGGTACGAGCCTGATAGGTCAGCATGATCGCATCAGCCTTTTCAAAGCGTGCAACATCATAAGGAAGATTAACTGACATTACAATAAATTTACCGCCATTTTTATGAATCGTATCTGCAAGTATATCTGCCATTTTTGCAGTATCGTTTTTCAATGCCCTTTCACTGTACATTTCGGATATAAAGACAATATTATCTGCACCATCTGTCATCGGCAAAACTTCATCAACTGTCCTGTCGTCATAGGAATATGCTTCAATGACAGCTCCATCAGGAATTTTTCCGTCATTCGTGAGTTTTTTAATTGCATAATTCATAGGTGTCGTTTCATCATCATACGGAACGAGTACAATCGTTTTTTGATTTTGTGCAGTCCAGGGAAGTGTATCATTATCATTTTTTACAAGAGTAATTGTTTTCTTGGCAAGCTCCCATTCTTTATCGTGAATTTCCTTTGTGCCGACATGGTTCAGGGCATATTCCACACGTTCCTCAATGTCTGAGCCGTCATAGGAAACGAACAGACCGTTATTTTCTTTCAGGGCAAGAATTCTCTTTACAGAGGCATTGACATGATCCATTGAGATTTCACCGTTATCTGTCATTTGTGCCAGCGTGGAAACGTATGTTTCAAGCTCTGCAAAATCTTCCTTTGAGATGGGATTGACAGGCATCAAAAGAATGTCCACACCTGCATTGATTGCCAGCTTTGCCGCATCATATTTATCAAAATGCTCTGCAATAGCGTCCATTTCCATTGCATCCGTTGTAACGACACCCTCAAATCCCATATCACCACGCAGAATATCTGTAATGATCGTTTTGGAAAGCGTTGCGGGAAGATATATTTCTTCCCCTGTCTTTTTGGATATATATGTGTCGGTTTCGATCTGAGGATAGACAATGTGAGCGGTCATGATCATCTGACAGCCTGCATTGATACAAGCCTGAAACGGAATCAATTCGTTCTGTTTCAATTCATCATAACTCTTGTCGATACACGGCAGACCTGTATGGCTGTCGGTATCGGTATCACCGTGACCGGGGAAATGCTTGAGTGTGGAGATGATTCCGATATTATTCAGTGTTTCAACATAAGCTGCCCCCTGCTGTGCAACTGTCTGAGCGTCATCGGAGAAAGAGCGTACACCTATTACGGGATTGGCAGGATTACTGTTGATGTCAACATCGGGGGCAAAATCGGCATTGATACCGAGTGCTGACAGTTCACTGCCAATAATCGCAGCGGATTCTTTTGTGATATTGAGGTCATTTGCGGCACCGAGAGCCATATTTCCGGGAGTAACGGTTCCCTGCCCCAGACGTGTGATACTTCCGCCCTCCTGGTCTATAGAAATGAGAAGCTGAGGACGTTCACCGCCTCTGGCATTCGCCTTTTGCAGAGAATCGGCAAGACGCACCGTATTTTCATTGGTGGGTGTATTCTGACCAAACAAAATTACTCCTGCATAGCTGTGATTCTGAAGTGCGGTTTCAATTTCCTCTGTGATTTCCGTCACATTGGTCATATTGCCGTCCTCATCTGTGCTGTAACGGAATGCAGGCATGATCATCTGACTGATCTTATCCTCCGTTGTCATTGAAGAAAAATAGTCATCTTTCTGCACTGCGGCGACAGTTACAGGAAATGCCGAGAATATCAATGCGGATGAAATCAACAAAGATAAAACCTTTTTTTTCATAAAACAGTTCCTTTCTCAATCAGTTGATTGCTATTACAAGTTTGGGTTTATTCGGCAGATATTTTATCGTCAGCGAATCACCGATTTTGATTTTGCCTGGCGGATTGCTCAGTCTTGCCTCAATGTCCTGACCGTCCTGCGTTCTGAATTTGACAAAATAGATATATGTGGTATCCGTAAATCCGTCACTGTCTGTACTTTCCTGTTCTTTGATACGAGATACGACGGCATTTGCCTCGATCCCGTTCTTTTTAATGGCGTTGGTACGCATTATTGTGAAAATAATTCCGCCAACGATAACAATTACAACTACTCCGATAATTACATAAGTCAAGATATCCATGATGATCTCCCTTTCTTTTATATACTGTTGAACAACATTCTGCGGCTGCCGCCCTTGTCATCGGTTGCACCGCTGCGGGCAAAGGCAAGTATTACAACAAACAACAGATCAAGATTTCTTTCTTTTGTATAGATACGATAGAATCCCTGTACAGGAACTTTATTGGCTATTTTGTGTTCTTCCGCATCGTCTTCATGAACATACTGACTTGTTGTTTCAACGTATGCGAGTTCTTCGCCATTTCTGCTGATGGTGTAGGAGCCTGTCAGAATTTTACCCTCTGCAAATCTGGAATCAACCGTAATGCCGTTGCGTTTGAGATGTTTCCAGATATCCTCACCGTCCAGCCTGAATGTATAGTGATTGTCAAAAATAAGGCTGTTCCAGTCGGTTTCTTCTGCGTGTCCGATAAGATGGGCTGTTGTCCTGTTATGCACATGGTCGATAAAATCAAATTTAAAATCGTTTGCAAGAGCAAATTTTGTCATCTTTGCCTCATAAAGCACTTTACGGTTTTTATCCTCAATGCGATGACCGTATTTGGCAGTACCCGTGTCCGTGATAAAGTACAATTCACGTTCTTCTCCCTTTTCGGAAGGTGCATAAACGGTTTCTCCCTGCGTTTCTTTAATCTGTTTTAAAGATACTTTTCGTTTTACGGTGACACCGATCACCAGAACCAATATCGCACCGCCTGCTATCATGAGATAAATGCCAAATCCCATACCCGAATGGATTGTTTCGGGATTTTTGGGATCATACATGATCTCAACCGTTCCGCCTACGCTGTAGGTGGGAGCATCCGAATCCAAAACAGTCGTATATTCCTTGCCGTCAACCGTATATTTCACGGTCACGATACGCCTTACATCGTTGTCTATGGTGGGATCGGGAATATAATCGGGATCGTTCTCAATAGAAATAATCGTTGCTGTTGTTTTTTCAAAACCTGCCGATTGGAAAAATGTCATCCATATACCTGCTGCCAGTGCGATGACAGCTATAATTGATGCAAATATTTTCAAGCCGGGACCTTTAAATGACCACATAGCTTTTTCTCCTTTTTTGTTTTTTCGCTTTCGCTGACTATATCATACTATAAATTATCGTTAAAAACAATTTGCAATACAATTCCAAAATGTAAAGTAACTTACATTTTCCATGCAAAACGTAAATTAATTTACACCACAATCAAAAACATTTTATTTTGTTTTTTGATTCGGGATATGAAGTGTAATTTTTGTTCCGACATTTTTTGTACTTTCGATCCGGAAAGTGCCCGAGCACATTTTTTCGATACGTTCCCTGACATTCCGCAGACCTATATGCGTATTGTCAGCCGTTTCTATGACGGAAGTATCAAAGCCCCTGCCGTTATCCTCCACTGTGATTTCATAGCCGTTCGATACTTTCATGGTGCTGATTTTTACGACACCTTTCTCACGTATCCTGACACCGTGACGGATCGCATTTTCAACCAGCGGCTGAATACTCAATGCAGGTATCATAAAATTCGTTTCGGGGGTGTCATACTCAACACGGATATTATCAAAACGGATATTTTCTATCTCGGAATATATCTTTGTATGCTCCAGCTCTTTTGAAACAGGGATAAGCTCCGTCTGACTGAGCGATTCAAGATTTTTTCTCAGATATGTCCCGAAACGCTCCGTTACAACAGATGCCTTTTCGGGATCAATACGGCACAATGCCTGAATCGTGGAAAGCGTATTATACAGAAAATGCGGCTG
>CAMHPW010000151.1 GCA_946187095.1 uncultured Clostridia bacterium
CAAGTTATCAAAGACAAGTTTTCGCTCAAGGTTCAAACAGACCTCAATTAACCGATGAAAACTATGATAAAGCGACTGCCGAAATATTGCAGATCGCAGAAAAAAGCGTTGAAGTTTATATTTCGGAGATAACACTTGAAGAACTCGGTGAAAAGGAATTGCCGCTGAATGTGGTATCGGCACTCGGATTCATGATGGAATGAGTTTTTTATAATGCATAATTCATAATTCATAATGCATAATTATTTTTGATTCTGCATGGCAATTATGAATTATGCATTTTTAATTATGAATTGCGAAGAGGTGATATATTTTGAAAAATATGGAGATAACGGAGAAAAATCCCGATGTATCGGAAAGTGAAAAGGAACGTGCGGGAGAGATTTTGTATGATATTTTCAAAAAATATTATGATTGATAAAAAGACTGAAATGGTGTATAATAATGACAGCCATTATCAGCCTTGTTTAATGAGTAATGAGGAGTGATGAATGAGGAATGTTTTTGAAGTTTTCATGATTTAATTCCTCATTCCACATTTCTCGTTGATAATTGGACGAAAGGCATGATATTTTATGTATAAGAAAATTGCGATATATGCGAGAAAATCCGTTGCCAGAGAGGACAGTATTTCTATTGAGTCGCAGATAGAGATGTGTTTGTATGAGGCACGGGGAGAGGAGTGTATTATTTACAAAGATAACGGATACAGCGGCAAAAATACAGACAGACCTGACTTTCAGCGAATGGTGGCGGACATCAAAGCAGGTTTGATAAATAAGGTAATCGTGTATAAACTCGACAGGGTAAGCAGAAGCGTATTGGACTTTTCGGGGCTGATGGATATGTTTCAGAAGTATAAAGTCGATTTTGTGTCGGCAACGGAGCATTTCGATACGTCAAGTCCGATGGGCAGAGCCATGCTGAATATATGCGTGGTATTCGCACAGCTGGAAAGAGAAACGATACAGCAGAGAGTAATAGATGCTTATGCCAGCAGGAGCAAAAAAGGCTTTTACATGGGCGGAAAGATACCGTATGGCTATAAAAGGGTGCCTGCGAATATTGACGGAATAAGAACATCAATGTATGAGCCCGTACCCGAAGAAGCGGAAGACATACGGCTGATATACGAATTATATTCCAAGCCGTCTGCGACATTGGGAGATGTATTGAGGGAGCTTGTATTGAGGGAAGCCAACCAAAACAGGCGTGGACACTATTGGAATACTGCGAGATTGTCTGAAGTCATGCGTAACCCTGCTTATACGAAGAATGATATTCGTATCTATAACTTTTATAAACAGCAGGGGAGCAATCTGATAGACTCGCCTGAAAAATATGACGGCAACGGCAGTTTATATTTATTCAGCGGAGAAAATACGAACCGCAAGACATGGGATTTGAAAGGGCAGAATATAGTGATCGCCCGTCATAAAGGGATTATAGAGCCTGAAACATGGCTGATGTGCAGAAAGAAACTGCTTGCGAATCATCAGGTGAAGACCTGCAAGCCGAAGAATTCATTTTTATCGGGAAAAGTAAAGTGTGGTAACTGCGGATATGCGATTGTAGTAAGATATTCTACGATAAACAGAGGTCATGTAAGATATTTTATCGATACGGGGCGTTCCGAAAACAGATGCTGTACGATTCGCTTGCCGACAATTCATGCAGACGATTTTGAAAAAGTGATAGTAGAAAGAATGAAAGAAAAGCTCTCAATGATATCCGTAAAAGCGAAGCCCGATGATAAAAGCAGGATACAGGAGAGTATATCAAGGCTTGAAAACAAGCTGATTTCCATAGATGAGGAAATAGAGAATCTCGTTGACAAAATGACTTCGCCTGATATGGATAGAACCGTGCTGAAGTACATAAAAGGCAAGATATCGAAACTTGACTCTGAAAAGATGAATATAAAAACGGATATCGAGCAGTTGAAAAATACGGGTATGACCGACGAGTTTGACGGCAGGGAATTGGTCAATGTAATGTCGAAATGGGAGGAACTTTCTTTTGATGATAAGAGGAGTGTCGTGGAAGTTCTGATAAAGAAGATACTGGTATATCCTGATAAGATTGAGATAGAGTGGAATATATGAATTTGTTATAGTTTATACGGTTCGAGTCGCCGAAACGCTGATAATGAACGATTTCTCGTGCACGGAGAAATCTGATAGGATCAATGACATCGGGATCATCGCAGAAACGCAGGATATTATCGTAAGTTGTACGGGCTTTTTGTTCAGCAGCCATATCCTCGTGAATATCGGTTATAATATCACCCTTTACCTGCATAGTGGCGGCTGAATAGGGGACACCGCTGCTTGCGGCAGGATAAATGCCTGTGGTATGGTCAACGAAATAGGAATCAAAGCCTGATTTTTTGATCTCTTCCATAGAGAGATTTTTGGTAAGCTGATATACGATAGTGCCGATCATTTCCAGATGAGCTAATTCTTCTGTGCCAACAAGATATCAGTCAATGATATAGCTACTCGAATTTCGGATACACCACAATATCGAATTCTCTTTCATGGTTGTGTCCTTTTGTTTCCTTAATGTATTCAATATGGTCTATTATTTCTTTTAATACATCATTTTTGTCTTTGGCAGTCGGAAGTGTATCATAAAACAGTAGTATCTCTTTTACTTTTGGAATAAATTCACGATATGCTTTTTCTTTTTGTCCGGCTGATTCAATATGCTTTTTGTATTCGTCTTTTTTGTTTTCTATCTCTTCAAGCTGCATTTTAAGAGTTGAATTCCTTTTTTTGAAAGTTTCGGCATCATAGATTCCCGTTTCAAATGCTTCAAATGCTTTGTCAAGCTGTGCATTTATCTTTGCTTCAGCTTTTAAAATAGCTGTCAGCTCGGCATTATAATCTACTGTCGGGCTTTCACTGTCACCGACTGGAAATATATCATGTTCGTTTCCCCATTTTTGAATAAATTCAATCACACGTTCTTCAACAAGGTAAATATATGACGAATGATTGTTGCAGGTCGGTTCTGCACATATCAGCATATCCGGATTTTTGGGATTTGGTCTTCTCTGCATTTTGCGTCCGCATTTTTTGCACACAACAAGACTTGCAAGCGGATTTTGCGTAGTCTTATCTCCTCTCACGGGACGGCTTTTATTTTTCTGCATGATGTTTTGAGCCTTTTCAAAGACTTCTTCCGACACAATTCCCTCATGCCGTCCGTCATACAGTAAAAAGTCACTTGTTCGGGGACGTTCTTTTATTACCTGACCGTCTGACATTTTTTTCTTTTCAGGTCGCCAGTTCCAGCGTATCTTGCCGATATATACGGGGTTTATCAGTATATCCCTGATACTTGATGATGTCCATACACTGCATTTCAAGGGCTTGACGGATAGTTTATTCAGTTCTCTTGCAATGAGAGATACGCCGATACGTTCCTTTGCACCGCCCAAAAACATGACTTTCCCCTCTGTATACCATTCAAAGATATTCTTCACAATTTTCGCCTGTTCGGGAACGGGTGCAAGCGTATATCCCTTTTCACCGTCGATTTTCACACGCTGATAGCCGTAAGGGGCTTTACTGCAAACATATTTGCCCTCTTTACAGCTTGCTACCCTGCCACGCTGTAAACGTCTGTTGATTGTCTTGTATTCCCGTCTGCTCATGTACAGCCCAAACTCAAAGTATTCTTCATCAAACTCATTTGACGGATCATAGGTTTTAGTTGGAGTAATGATCTTTGTATTGGAAAATAAAAATGTCTGTGCAATAATGCCCTGATCTATACCATTTCCCCTTGCAAGACGGTCGATGTCCATAACAATAACGCCATCCCACATATTTTCACTTACCTCCGACAAAAGCCGCTGCATTTGCGGACGGGCGGCAATGCTTTCACCGCTGACAATTTCCCTGTATATCGCAGACACTTCCAGACCGCTGTTTTTTGCAAATTCCGTCAAAGCCTTTTCATGTCTTGCAAGCGTTTCACCCTCTCCACGCTGTTCGGCTTCATTGTCCTTTCGGGACTTCCGCAGATAAATACAGTAACTCAAAAAAATCCCTCCTTGCATTATTCAAATTTATGTGATACAATAATAATATCATCTATCAATTTTTATTTTGTATCCTTTCTTGTTTTTGCCCTGTCGGTATTGGAACTGCCGGCAGGGCTTTTTTATTTTCAACTGCCGAATTTTTCTCGGTGGTTGTTTCCATTTTGGAAACAGCCACTCTGCTTTCAAAATAGCCCCATTTCCGAGTGTTTTTGTCGAGGGGGATAAATTATACTCCCAAGCCGTTTAGTATGTGTTCTCGTGCATTCTACGGGCATTCTATGATACCCATTACTCTTTGTCGGAGTAATGGGTATGTTGGTTTACATACACTGTTTCAAATTTCTACTCACACACCTC
>CAMHPW010000152.1 GCA_946187095.1 uncultured Clostridia bacterium
ATAAGATTAGGTTCGCTTGAACCCGAAAGCATGGATTTGGAAACACTGAAAGAATTTGCAAAATACAGTAATTTTTGCCCTCAATTTCACTTATCCCTGCAAAGCGGCTGTGATGAAACGCTCAAAAGAATGAACAGGCATTACACAAGTGCGGAATATGCCGAGATAGTCGGAAATATCCGAAAAGTATTTGCCAATCCGTCAATCACGACAGATGTGATGGTAGGCTTTGCAGGCGAAACAGATGAAGAATTTAAAAAATCACTGGAATTCGTGAAAAGTATCGGTTTTGCAAAAGTGCATATATTCCCGTATTCAAGGCGTAAGGGCACAGCGGCGGATAAATATGCCAATCAGATTTCACCCGATATCAAGAAGATTCGTGCGGCGGAAATGGCAAAGGAAACCGCCGAAACTTCAAAGGCATTTTTGCAGTCACAAGTGGGACGTATCGAAAAGGTTCTCATTGAAACGAGAAATAAAAACGGCAGATATGAGGGCTATACCATGAATTATACGCCTGTATTCGTTGAGGCAGATGAAAGCTATATCAACGAAGTGGTTGACGTTCTCATAACAGACGTTGAAAATGAATATTGCATGGGGAAATTGGTATAATCTTACCTGCAAAAATCATTGCACATTGCTAATTGCACATTGCACATTGAACATGGTGCCACATTCGCAGCAGCCGAAGTGGATAATATCACTGATGGAAATGACTTCAACGGCATTACTCAGAATCTTATCGGGAGAGGAATTTTTACAGTCGGGGCAGAAAATCAGTTCGGATTTGATATAGGCGTTGCCCTGTTCGGAAACGGTGAATTTTCTTGCTGAATCAAGGATAAGCTGTGCCGTTTGGATATCGCAGTCCTCGCCGTTGTCGTCAAAGAGTTTTTGGATATCGGAGGGGCTTTTGCATGGAGCGATTTCCTTTTGGAGTTCAAAAATATCTGTAAGAGTCATGATAAGCAATCCTTTCTTTTACTTTGAAAAAAGCAGTTTTCTTTTTGCGGAAAACTGCTTTTTGTATTGTTACGATAATTCAAATGCACCTGTATAAAGCTGATAATACTTGCCTTTCTGGGCGATAAGCTCATTATGAGTGCCTTTTTCGATAACCCTGCCGAGTTCGAGAACCATGATTAAATCGGAATTCTGAACGGTTGAAAGACGGTGGGCGATAACAAAGACCGTTCTGCCATGCATAAGACCGTCCATGCCTTTCTGAACGAGGGCTTCTGTACGGGTATCAATACTGGAAGTGGCTTCATCAAGAATCATGACAGGCGGATCGGCTACAGCCGCTCTGGCTATGGAAATCAACTGACACTGACCTTGCGAAAGCTGTCCGCCGTCACCTGTAATGACGGTATTGTAGCCGTTGGGCAAACGTGTAATGAAATTGTGTGCATTGGCAAGTTTGGCGGCGGCAATACATTCTTCATCGGTAGCATCGAGTTTGCCGTAACGGATATTATCCATGACAGTGCCTGTAAAGAGATGAACGTCCTGCAAAACGATTCCGAGAGATTTTCTCAAATCGGCTTTCCTGATTTTATTGATATTGATATTGTCATAGCGGATTTTACCGTCATCAATGTCATAGAATCTGTTGATAAGATTGGTGATAGTGGTTTTGCCTGCACCCGTTGCACCGACAAAGGCAACTTTCTGACCTGATTTTGCGTCAAGCGTGACATTATGCAAAACGATTTTTTCGGGGACATAGCCGAAATCCACATCATACATGACGACATTTCCGCAAAGTTTGGTATAGGTGATAGTGCCGTCACCGTGGGGATGTTTCCAAGCCCACATTTCCGTATGTTCCTCTGTTTCGGTGATATTGCCGTTTTCGTCATATCTGGCATTGACAAGGCTCACATAGCCGTTATCGGTTTCGGGTTCTTCGTCCATGATGGCGAAAATGCGTTCCGCACCTGCCAGAGCCATGATAATGGAATTGAACTGGTTGGAGATTTCACCGATAGGGCGGGTGAAATTCTTTGAAAGCTGCAGGAAAGAGGCGATAACGCCGAGTGTCACGGGGCTTATCTGATAGATAGCGAGTGCAGCACCTGCAACGGCTATCAATACATACTGGATATTGCCTAAATTGTTCATGACAGGCATGAGGATATTGACAAAAGTATTGGCATTGGTAGAGCTTTCACAAAGTTCGGCATTTTTCCTGTCAAAGATTTCTTTGGTTTTTTCCTCATGGCAGAATACTTTGATAACTTTCTGACCGTTGATCATTTCTTCGACATAGCCGTTGACATCGCCTATTTGCTGCTGCTGTTTAATGAAGTAAGTCGCACTTTTGGAGGCAATCGTTTTTGTAATGAACATCATCAAACCTACGCAAAGGAGTACAAACAGTGTCATCCAGATATTGAGAACAATCATGGCAACCAAAACGGAAATGATCGTAATCAAAGAGGAGAACATTTGCGGAATACTCATGGAAAGCATTTGACGGAGGGTATCGGTATCATTGGTGTAACGGCTCATTAAATCGCCGTGAGTATGGGTGTCGAAGAATCTGACAGGGAGTTTCTGCATATGTGCAAACATTTCGTCACGGATTTTCTTTTGGATTCCCTGAGAGATCGTGACCATGATCCTGTTATAGAGGAGAGTGGCGACTGCACCGATAAGGAGAATAATGCCGATTACGACCATAGCCCAAGCCAGACCGCTGAAATCATGGCTTTTGCTTTTGACCATGGGGGTGATGTAATTGTCTATGAGAATAGAGATAAACATAGAGCTTGCCACGCCTGCCCCTGCACTGATTAAAATACATATCAGTACAAAAATGAATCTGCCCTTGTAGTCGTTCATATAGGAGATAAGACGTTTAATTGTCTGCATGGGATTTTTCATTTGGGGAGGAGGTCCCATTGAATTTCCTCTGCCGTGAACTCTCGGAGTAGTTTTTTCAGCCATTATCCGACACTTCCTTTCTGCTGAGAATAGAATACTTCCTGATAAATGCTGTTGGATTTGAGGAGTTGTTCATGATTGCCGACAGCATTAATCGAGCCGTTATCGAGAACGATAATTTTATCGGCGTCCTGTACGGAGGAAATACGCTGTGCAATAATGATTTTAGTCGTATCGGGGATTTTCTCCTTGAAAGCCTTTCTGATCAGGGCATCTGTTTTTGTATCGACAGCACTTGTGGAATCGTCAAGAATGAGGATTTTAGGCTTTTTGAGAAGTGCCCTTGCAATACACAATCTCTGACGCTGACCGCCTGAAACATTCGTACCGCCCTGTTCTATGTAAGTATCGTATTTGTCGGGCATATTCTGAATAAAGTCATTAGCCTGAGCGAGTTTGCAGACTTCGATCATTTCTTCATCTGTGGCATTGGCATTGCCCCAGCGGAGATTTTCTTTAATTGTTCCTGAGAAAAGGACATTTTTCTGCAAGACCATTGCAACGCTGTCACGAAGTGATTCAATGTCATATTCTTTGACATCGAGACCGCCGACATAGACAGTACCTTTTGTCGTATCGTAAAGACGAGGAATCAACTGTACGAAAGTAGATTTTGAGGAACCCGTACCGCCGATAATGCCTATCGTTTCGCCTGATTTTATCTCTATATTGATATCTTTCAGACAAAGTTTATGTTCATCTTTGGCATAGCTGAAACTGACGTTTTCAAATTTAATGGAACCGTCTGCAATTTCTGTAACAGGGCTGTCGCAGTTGGTGAGGTCAAGCTGTTCATTGAGGACTTCCGCAACACGTTCCGCAGAGGCTCTTGAGATAACGACCATTACCATTACTATCGAAAGGAACATTAAACTCATGAGAATCTGCATGATATAGGACATCATGCTGACAAGTTCACCTGTTGTCATAGTGCCGTCAATAATAAAGTGTGCAGAGAACCATGAGATTATCATAATACAGGCATAAATGCATATCTGCATGACAGGCATATTGAAAGCAATCGTTTTTTCGGCTTTGGAGAAATTGTCATATATCTGCTGAGAGATATTTTTGAACTTTTCCGTTTCATGTTCTTCACGGACAAAGGATTTGACGACTCTGATACCGTGAAGATTTTCCTGCACGACATTGTTGAGCTTGTCGTATATCTTGAAAACTCTTGTAAACACAGGGTGAGCGACTCTGATAATGGCAAAGAGTGCAAGGGCAATCACAGGAATGAATAAAATAAATGTCCATGAAAGAGAAACATTCACTTTGAAAGACATGATCATAGCGAATATCATCATGGAGGGTGCTCTGACGGCAAGCCTTAAAATCATTTGAAAAGAGTTCTGAATGTTGGTAACGTCCGTTGTCATGCGTGTGACAAGGCTTGAAGTGGAGAATTTGTCGATATTGGCAAAAGAAAAAGTCTGCACTT
>CAMHPW010000153.1 GCA_946187095.1 uncultured Clostridia bacterium
GAATGGGTATGAATATGAATAGGAATATGGGAATGATGAATAATATGGGAATGGGGATATTTCGGGGGGATACTGGAATTTGAGTATTTTCCGATGATAAGCGAATTAAAAATAAATGTACCGCTGGTGTTGGTGTATGTAATATTATGTGTAATGCCGCTGATTTTGGATTTGACGGAGGAAAGCAAATGGAGATATACAGAATTGAAAATTTAAGTTTCCGTTATCCCACAGCGGCGAAAAATGCCCTTGAAGATGTATCTTTCAGAGTGGATAAAGGGGAATTTGTTACAATATGCGGATTGTCGGGGAGCGGTAAAAGTACGCTTTTAAGGCAGTTGAAAACGGTTTTGCAGCCTTACGGAGAGAGAAAGGGAGATATCTGTTTTTGTGGAAAGGCACTGTCCGAAACGGATTTAAGAACACAGTCGGAGAAGATAGGCTTTGTGATGCAGTCGGCGGACAATCAGTCGGTGACGGATAAAGTGTGGCATGAACTGGCATTCGGCTTGGAGAGTCTTGGATTAAAGAATGACGTGATACGCAGACGTACTGCCGAAACAGCGGAATTTTTCGGTATTTCGGAGTGGTTTGAAAGGAGTATAGATGCATTGTCGGGCGGTCAGAAACAGATTTTAAATTTAGCGTCTGTCATGACAATGCAGCCCGATCTATTGATACTGGATGAACCGACAGCACAGCTTGATCCGATCGCCGCCGAAAATTTCATCAATCTTTTGGTGAAGATCAATAAAGAACTGGGAACGACGATTTTATTGAGTGAACACAGTTTAAGCGGCATTTACGGAGTAAGTGACAGGATAATCGTCATGTCGGAGGGGAAGATGATTTTTGACGGTACGCCCGAAATGACAGCGAAAAAGCTGTATGAGATGAAAAGCGGAGTGTTTGAAAGTTTGCCGTCAGAGGTGAGAGTGTATGAATATGCAGACGGTAAAAATCAATGTCCGTTAAGTGTCGGAGAGGGCAGAAAATGGCTGGAAGAATTTGTTTTTGATAAAAAACTGAATGAAATCAAGATAAAGTCGTATGAAAAGCCCGATAAACCTGCTGCAGAATTAAAAAATGTATGGTTCAGGTATGCAAAAAATGAGCCTGATATATTGAAAGGGCTGAATTTGAAAATATATGCAGGCGAGATATTGGCGGTAATAGGCGGAAACGGTGCAGGCAAAAGCACAATGCTTTCCGTAATTTCGGGAATATTTTCGGCAAACAGGGGAAAAGTTGTGAAACACGGAAAAATATCGGTTTTGCCGCAGAATCCGCAGGCATTGTTTGTGAAATCAAGTGTTGAGGAAGATTTGAAAGAGATAAAAGAGGATATTCGGGAAGCCGTTGAAATGTGCGGTTTAGAGGGATTTTTGGGACAGCACCCCTATGATCTGTCGGGCGGTGAACAGCAGAAAACCGCATTGGCAAAAGTGCTTCTGACAGAACCTGATATATTACTTTTAGACGAGCCTACAAAAAATTTGGATAGTGCATATAAAAGGCAGTTGGCGGAGATATTGCGTGAATTGGCAGAAAGCGGAAAGGCAGTTGTGCTTGTCAGTCATGATATGGAATTTTGTGCGGAATATGCAGACAGATGTGCCATGCTGTTCGGCGGTGAGATTGTGAGTGAGGGAAGTGCCAAGGAGTTTTTCAATGCCAACGGCATTTATACGACACCGATCAACAGAATGTCAAGGGGAATAATAGAGAATGCCGTGACGGTGAGAGATGTTTTATATGCATTGGGAATTGAAATTCCCGAAAAAACAAGACCGCCTGAAATTCCAAAGAAAATTCCTTCAGAAGAAAAGGCGGTCGGAAAAAAGAGTTTTTTCAAAAAAATATTTTCAGTCCTATCGCTTTTGACGGCAGTATTTTTCATGTGCGTAACGGCGGATATCATAAAAATCAATTTCAATAAAATCGGTGCATACGGAATCATGTTCGTATCTGCAATCATGTTCATGATACTGTTGGGCGGAAAATCCGAAACAATACATATCATTCCCAAAAAGAAAAATTTCGGAAAATTGCTGATATCGCTGATCATGGTATTGATAGCCGTACCGTTCACGATATTCTGTGGGATATATTTTTTTGATGACAGGAAATATTTATTCATTTCACTTTTGATAATGCTGGAAAGCATCGTGCCGTTTTATGTGATGTTTGAGAGGAAAACCGTACAGGCAAGAGAATTGGTGCTGACGGCAACGATATGTGCAATATGCGTATCAGGCAGGGCGGTTTTATACATGATACCCGAATTCAAGCCCGTGACGGCATTAGTGATCATATCGGGGGCCGCACTCGGCAGTGAATCGGGATTTCTGATAGGTGCAACGACAATGCTTGTGTCAAATATATTTTTCGGACAGGGGGCATGGACACCGTTCCAGATGTTCACAATGGGACTGACAGGATTTTTATCGGGACTTATATATCAAAGAGGGATATTGCCGCAAAACAGGATATCGCTTGCCGTGTTTGGATTTACAGCGGCATTTGTGATATACGGCGGAATCATGAATCCTGCCACAATATTACTGTCGGGAACGGCTTTGAACAGCGGAACGATACTTTCGGCATACGCATTCGGATTGCCCGTGGACACCGTTCACGCTGTATCGACTGCATTGTTTTTATATATCGGTGCAGAACCTGTCATTTCCAAGATAGAACGGATCAAACTGAAATACGGCTTGATCACCAATTGAGTTCAGGGCTGTTTTATGGCATAGAAACCGCTCTGCATATACGAGTGCCAGAATAATTCCGATATCCGAAAGCCTGTTTTATTCAGCAATTCCAGATGTTCACTTATGGTTATCGGGAAAAATTCCTTTCCGTATCTTGCGGAATGGAATTTGACTTCATCGGGTGTACGTCCTGCCTGTATCCCAAAACTTTCCAGACGTTTCAGCATGATATTTTTTCCTGTTTCGGAAAAGGGGGCGGTATTTTCAAAGCAAATGAAAATACCGCCGTTTTTCAGGGCTTTGAAGCAGTTTGCAACAGCTTTTTCTCTTGTCGCTTTATCAAAATAATGATGTGACTGAATCGCCGTCACAACGTCAAATTCATTTTCAAAATCAAGATTTTCCGAACCGATATTCATAAATGTACAGGGCTTATCGGCAAGTTTGATTTTTGCATCTGCAAGCATTTTTTCGGACGGATCGCAGAGTACCAATTCAGAGAGATTCAGACATTCACAGGCTTTCAAGCCAAAAGTACCTGTACCACAGCCTGTATCAAGCACGGAAATTTTTTTGTCACCGCAATATGCATTGATAAGGCTGAAAATCTGCTGATAAATCTCGTCATACAGCGGAATGACTTTTCTGACATTTTCATCATACTGACTGACATTAAAAGCGGATTTGTTATCCATAGAAATTTTCCTTTCATTCATCGGAATTTGCCTGTTCCCTGCCGATTACTTTTTTCTGCCATGACCATTTGGAGCATTTGGGGCATTTCATATAGCGAGTTCTGCCCATGTGCATGGCAAGATTAACGCTTGCATACGTCGGCACATATCTGTGACCGCATTTCTGACATTCATAATAGCCTGCGATTTGCTCCAGTCTGACGGCTGTCAGAATTCCCGTCAGGAATACCGCAAACCCGAAAACAATCAGTAATATTCTTGTCCAATCCTGCATTTCTATCAATGCCGCAATTAAAATCATGGTGAACAGGAACACCGTAGATATTACGCCGATAAAGATTTCAAGCCAGAGTAATCTTTTGTCGGCTTCTTCTTTTTGCCTTATCATTTCGATAAGATTTTTTTCAGTTTGTTCGTTATAGTTCTTCATAGAAACTACCTCCCCGCAAAGTAAATCATTGACCGTTATTTTTAGTATCGAGCAAAGTTCAAGCATGATGGACGCATCGGGCAGAGATTTGCCTGTTTCCCATTTCGATACGGCACGGTCTGTTATTCCGAGCTTTTCGGCAAGCTGCATTTGCGTCAGGCCCTGTTCTTTTCGTTTTGCCGAAATGAATTTGCCGATTTGAATCTGATTCATACAAAGCTCTCCTTTCACGTTCCATTTTAATCCGTTTTGCCCGTAAAAACCACATACCAACAGTTGAATGGGGAGAAATCAACCGTTGGTTGAATGTGATTTTTTGAAAAAATACCGATTTACTCAATTTTTTCTGTAATGGTAATTCTCCTTTATTTTTAATTTTTTTCTGTATAGATATTGTGTGTTTTAGCGGTTTCAATGAATCCTGCAAGTCTGCCGTCGTTTATAATGGCATTATGAAGCCTTTTGCCGAACATTCCGGCAATATCTTCGGCAGTTTGTGTCATGTAGAAATCCCTTGTCAATGAATGGTAGAATTAACC
>CAMHPW010000154.1 GCA_946187095.1 uncultured Clostridia bacterium
TGAAAATAATTTAGATATTAATTTAAATAAAAGAAAAATTGATAAAGAGAATGAAAATATTGAAATAAATAAATATTTTCTGCACATATAATTTTTCGCAAGTCATTGATTTTTTCGCCGTCAATGTAGAATATCATTCCTCACTCCTCATTCCACATTCGACAAAATTCTTTCTGCGGTGTATTTCACGACTTCAAATACACTTTCCATATCGTCAACGCTTGCAAGACTGCTTGATGAATGGATATATCTGCATGGTACAGATACCGCTATTGTCCTTACACCGCCCCTTGAACAGTGTATGGCACCTGCGTCATTACCGCCTGCTATCATGGTTTTTGTCTGCGTTTTGGCATTTGCCGACCTTGCGATTTGATAAAACTCTTTATCATACATGGTTGACCTGTCCATGAATGAAACAACTGCACCGCCGCCCACTAAACAAACTCTTTTTTCATCTTCCGCAAAGGGTACATCTGCCGCTGTCGTGGCTTCAATTACGATTGCATAATCGGGATTAATCGTATAAGCCGCCGCTTTTGCCCCCCTTAATCCGATTTCCTCCTGCACGACAAAACTGAAATACATATCATACGGCAATTCACTTTTTATCATTTCTATCAAGACCAGACAGCCGAATCTGTCATCAATGGCTTTGGAAATAATTCTGCCGTTTTTATTTTCATACGGACTGTCAAACGTGACCATATCGCCCAATGAAACATACTTTTCCGCATCTTCCTTATCCTTTGCACCGATATCTATGCAAAGACTGTCCTTTGAGGGAACTTTTTTTCTCTCGTCTGCACTCAGTAAATGCGTCGGTTTGGCATTGATGACACCCGATATTTTATTTTTGCCGACTTTCACCTGCTTGGCAAATACAGCCGTATCATTGATACCGCCCACTTCCGCAAATTTCAGTGTACCGTCAGATTTTATGTCTGTAACAATCAATCCAACTTCGTCCATGTGTGCCGATAAAAGCAGCTTTTTCTTTGGAGTTTTCATGCCTTTCCTGAATACAAGCACATTTCCCATATTGTCAACCGTGATTTTATCGGCATAATCCTTTATTTCGGAAATAACGATTTCCCTGACTTCCTCTTCAAATCCCGACGGTGAATCGGCTTTGCACAATTTCTCTAAAAGCTGATAATCAAGCATTGACGACACCTCCCTCTTGCACATAAGTTGCAAGCAATTTCGCTGTTTTTTCCATATCGTCAAGCGAAACGACTTCAACCTGTGTATGCATATTCTTTTCGGGAATGGATATACAGCCTGTCATAATACCGCCCCTTGATGATGAAATTTTATCCGCATTCGTACCCGTTGAACCTCCGCACACTTCGTAGTCACATTCCATGTCAAGACGCTTTGCAACAGCCTTGATCTTATCCGTCACTTTCTTTGACAAAACAGGCGATATGCTGATAATTGCCCCACAGCCGATCTTACCGCTTTTTTCATCGGGTACGCCGTCCTGTTTTGCAAATCCGACATCTATGACAACGGCTTCATCGGGTTCAAGCGAATATGCCGAAATGCCCGCACCAAGTTCACTTGTTTCCTCCTGAACGGAAAATACAAGCGACAATCTGCATGGAATTTCTTTATCTTTCAGCAATTCCGCACATTTCACCAATACCGCACAGCCTGCACGATTATCGAGAGCCGACACAGCTACCTGATGATTCAGCAATTCCCTGAACTCACTGCATACAATGATTTTATCTCCCAAAGAAACAAGATTTTTGACTTCATCAGCGGAAAGTCCTGTATCTATCCAAATGTTATCTTTTGACAATTCATCATCATTTTTAGACAAATGAGGCGGCATGGTGCATATCACGCCTAAAATATTTTCTTTTGCAAGCACCTTCACTGCACTGCTCTGCAATGTACGCAAATCAATTCCCCCAACGGGTTCAGCTTTGATGAATCCGTTTTCATTGATATATGTGACAATCAGTCCAATTCTGTCCATGTGAGCATCAAACATGATATGCTTTTTTGCATTTTTATCACCCATTGTGACAAGAATATCCCCCATACCGTCAGCCGACACTTCCGCAAAATCTCCCACCAATTCCCTGATAACATCAAGCATTTCGGTTTCACTGCCCGAAACGCCTTTATCAATACACAACTTTTTTAATATTTCTTTCATTCATTCTCATTCCTTAATCATTTTCTTTTCAAAACGGAACATTTCAAACAATTCGTCATCTTCATTGACATCACCGTGATATTTGTTGAAAAACTCCACTATTTTAAAACCGCACCTGTTGACATAAAAGTGAATATTTCTCTTTTCAAAATACGGTGTAACGGTTTCCCAGACTTTCACATCGGGATAGAGTTTTTCAATCTCGCACCATGCCTGATAGCCTATGCCTTTGCCGTGACATTCGGGCTTGACAAAAAGCAGTTCCAAGTCACCCTTTTCACCGTCAACAGAAACAACTGCACCGCCGACTTTTTCACCGTCAAGCATAATTCTGTAAGCCGTTCCGCTGTCAATGGATTTGTTGATCGTTTCCCTTGAAATGACGTTATTATCTTCTTCAAAGTGTTCATCTCTTGTGCCGAATTCCTCCAAAGCACCGTAATTGAAAGCCGTCTGATTATCTGTGATAAACTGCTCTCTGTCGTTATTTTCAAGAGGAGTTAATTTCACTTCTGTCATTTCAATTCCTCACTTCAATTCATTGACAATTCTCTTGAAGTGCAAGCCCTTTTCCGCAAAATTCTTGTACATATCAAAACTTGCACTTGCAGGCGACATGGATACTATATCTCCCGATACCGCATTTTCACGGGCTTTCTGTACGGCTTCTTCCATACTGTTTACACGGATTATTACAGGATTCCCCTCTTTATAGGTCGGGGCATTTTTCGTTGCCGTTTCAATTTTATCTGCCGTTGCACCAAACAATATCAGCACTTTCACCTTTTCGGGTACGACTGCACCCATTTCATCATATGGGATATGCTTGTCATATCCGCCCGAAATCAATATAATTTTCCTGTCATAAAGTGACAAAGTGCCTTTCACGGTTCTTGTCGGACTTGTGCCGATAGCATCATTGTAATATTTCACACCGTCAAGCTCTCTGACAAGTTCCGCTCTATGCTCAACACCGTTGAAATTCACGGCCACATCTTTAATTGTTTCAGCCGAAGCCATGCCCCATACGGCACATATTGCCGCAAGATAATTTTCTATATTATGTAACCCCGGTATCTTTATATCAGCCGCTTTCATGATAACGGTTTCCCTGCCGTATTCACTCATGATAATATCACCGTTTTCGGACATATAGGCACCGTTATTTACTTTATTTCTGCGTGAAAATTTGAACGTCTGACCTCTTGCGAATTCCTCAAAGGAATTGGAGATTTCATTGTCAAGATTCAATACAGCCTTTCCAAAGCCGTTCTGATGTAAAACGATATTTTTCTTTGCATCAATGTATTCCTGCATATCCTTGTGAATATCAAGATGATTCGGGGCAAGATTCGTCACAACAGCGATATCGGGGCTTTTTCTCATGGAGATCAACTGAAAACTCGACAGCTCCACGACTGCCACATCTTCGGGTAAAATCGTTTCAATATCGGGCAAAAGCGGTCTGCCGATATTTCCGCCCAGATGTACGGTATAACCCTGTTTTTTGAGAATTTCGGAAATAATGGTAGTCGTAGTCGTTTTGCCGTCACTGCCTGTCACGGCTATGATCTTACACGGACACAAATCAAAAAATACTTCCATTTCACTTGTAATGACAGTACCGTTATTTTTGGCATTGACAAGTTCGGGCATATAGAATTTCATGCCGGGGGTACGGAAAATGATATCTGCATTCAAATCTGTCAGATATGTTTCGCCTAATCTCAATTCCGCACCATATTCAACGGCTTTGTCGGCATCTTCACCGAGTTTGTCACGGTCACGCTTGTCACACGCAAGTATATTCGCACCGTATTTCTTAAAAAGCTGTATCAGCGGCAAATTACTCCTGCCGATACCGCACAAGGCGATTGTTTTACCTTTCAGACTTTCCAAAAATCTCTTTATATTGTTTTCCATAGATAAAATCCTCCCTATTCATAGCAATAATATTATTATATTCCAAGTTCCTCATAAATTCAATAGAAAAACAGACAACTGCATAAAAAGCCGTTGTCCGTGATTAAAAATATAAAAATCCGTTCAGAATAGTATCATAATATATTTTGGGGGAAAGTAAATGATAAAAGGTATCAATCATCAATCGAATCAAAAAAATATCAAATTTTTGAAAATTTAGAAGATAATAAAGTTTCCAAAAAAAATGATAAATATTTCATTG
>CAMHPW010000155.1 GCA_946187095.1 uncultured Clostridia bacterium
TATAGACGTGTTCTCCTCTTGAAGGATCGTATGTCAGTGCCGCACCGTCCCATGTATTATCCTTTGAAGAACCGAATAAATACACTTTCATATTCTTATTTCCGTCTTGATCGTTTTTAAATCTTATGGTAAGATTCTCTGATGCAGGTGAATATAAAACCCTGTAGCTCATTGTACTTTCAATGGCTTCGTTCAGATTTACATAAGGATCGGCATAACCTTTTGCAATAGAATCTCCGATGTTTGCGGTATAATTGTAAAGGCTCGATTTAGCCGTATAGATATTTCCAGTATAGGTATAATCAAGGGTTCTTCCTTTGATATAGTCGGTATCTTTATTTTTACCGTCGCTCATAGGTGCAAGGCTGTCATTTTCTCTTGCAATACTTCTTTCGGGCAAAGTAGCCTGTTTTTTGATATTCCTATGCGTGTTGAGAGAAGTTTCTCTCGTTTCGGAAGTAATATAGCCGTCGGCAGCACTGACAGTAAGAGGTGCAGATGAAAGCAGAGTCGTAAAGGGCACTGCTGCTGCAGCGAGTACGGCAAGTATCTTTTTGCCGGGTGACTTATTCATTTTCATCCGCTCCTTTCTTTTTATGATTCAGTGCAAGCACGGCTGCAAGAGAGGCAAAGCACATACCGAGCAGTGCGATCACCATGTTGGAAGAACTGTCGCCCGTAAAGACCGGCGGGGGAGACGAACTCTGCGGCTGTGAACTGTCGGTTTTTGAAGTATCCGAAGTATGTTTGGAAATCTCAATGATGCTGCTGTCAGAAGGTTCGCTGCTTTCGGTTCTGGATTCGTCAGAAGTATCTTTGGATATCTCGTCGCCGCTGCCTGAAGAAATCTTTGTTTTCGGTTCGGAAAGAACATCATACTGCCATTCATTCAGTCCGTCATGGCTTTCCGGAAACGGAACAGAGATCATGTATGCAACAAAGGACTGATATTTTTCTGCGGTGCCGGTCTTGGAAAGCTCACGGACAAGATACATACCCTGTTCGAGGGCATCAAATCGGCAGATGCCGTCACTGTTTGTCACAGCGGTTTTGAGAGGCTGTTCTTTTTTGGCAATCTCTTCAAAACTTTTTGCAAACTCAACGGACTCGCTGAAAGAAATGCCTTCAAAAGTAATGTCTCTGTTTTTGCTGATCTTTGCAAGAGAGGAATAGCTTTCCGTAACGGAGTAGCTGGCAGAGCCGTTTTTGGTTTCGAGACCGGCAATCTTATAAATGCCTATTTCAGCTCCGTCTATGGGAGTGGGAACGCCGAGTTTTTCAACATAGAAGTATACCGTAAGACTTTTATTAAGGTTTTCGTCTATATCAGGGACAAGATCGCTGTCAAAAGCAGAAATACTTACAGGTTCGGTCATAACCAGAAACATTACCGTAAATAACGATATCAACAATGACATAAATTTTAATTTCATGCCGAACCGCCTTTCTTTGAATGGAATTTGGAAATTATTTTTCTTACTGCCGTAGAGATAACGAGAAGTACAATGAAAAGCATGAAGCCTGCAAATACCCATACCGCCGGATCAATGATAAGCTTGTGTTCTTCAACAGTCACAAGACCGTTTTCGTCTGTCTGAGATTCATTGAAAGGCGTACGCCTGCCCATCACGAGCAGCCTGTGCGTATTGACGCCGTAGGGAGTACAGGTCACGAGAGTGGCAAGATCCCTGCCGTTTTCTATCATGAGTTCATCGACATCGGTAGGCTCAATGACCTTGATCTTATAGACTTTATAAGCCAGTGTCTGATTGAGGATATGCATATAGAATTTGTCGCCGGGCTTGAGCTTATCGAGATCGGAAAAGAATTTCTGATTGGGCAGACCTCTGTGTCCCGTGAGGACGGTGTGAGTTGTTCTGCCGCCTGTGGGGAGAGAACTGCCGTGGATATGACCGATACCGATACCGAGGGAAACTTCTGTGGAATAGTGATAGATGGGTTCTGTCAAGTCGATCTTGGGTATCTCGATATAGCCCATGATACCGTTTCCGGTGAAATTCAGGAGAGTTTCATAATAAGCATCGGGATCATATTCCGCATCTGTAACAATATTCCTGTTTTGTGTAACAAGATACTTGTTATAGTCAGAGGCTTTTTTCATCAGTTCATCATATTCTTTTGTGTCTATCTGAACTGCTTTTTGATGATATTCTGTTATCAGTTGCATATCACGGTATCTGTTCCACCTGTCGCTGATGACAGGATAGAGCAGAAGTACCGTGCAGGCAATAAAACCAATAATAGAGAATACAGAAATAAATCTGCGTAAATGATTGTTCACTCTTTATTATTCAGCCTTTTTCTTTTTCTTGTTAGTGATATAGAGAGTAAGGAATCCAGCCATACCGAGAGCACCGCCGATTGTGATAGCGATAGTGCCTTCACCGCCTGTTGCAGGAAGTGCGGCAAGCTGAGTATCAACGATTTCAACAGGAGTTACAGTGGGAACAATACTGTTTGTAACAGTGTCATCGGCATTTACGACAGGAGTATTTGTGTAAGTTGCGTCACCACATGCCGTATAGGTCTTGCCGTTATCTGTACTGAGAGTAGTAGTAATGCTGTACTGTGTCATAACGCCCTCTTCATTGAGAGTTGCTGCGATTTCTATTTTATAGATATTTGTGTTAAGGGTGTAAGTAGCGGGAGCTTTTGTTTCCTTCATGTAGTATGTGCCTGTGTCAAGGCCTTTGAACTGGATATGACCGTTTGCATCGGAAGTAGCAGTTCTGACGGTTGTTGTCATAGCTTCATCACTGTAGAGGGCAAATTCCGCACCTGCCAACTTTTTGGGGCTTCTCATAGTGCTTTTGCCGGCTGTATTGGTTGCGGTTTCAAAAGTTTCGCCGGCATCGGTCACTTTGTTGAGTTCATATGTTTCGGTATCTTTGTCGGGGCTGGGATCCTGAGCGTCAACGTCAGCATCTATACCGAAAGTATAGTGATAAGTAGTATCGGTTTTTTCCTTGTATTTTGTAGCGTCGGAGGGATCGTTGCTATACTTGAGAGTAGCGGTATTCTTGTTTTCAGCATAGTTCAGACCTGCTGTATCCATGAGTACTGAATCGTATGTAATCTCAACGGATTTTTCAGCATTGTCACGGATAAACTTATCTGTAAATTCAATTTTGAAGTTTGTTGCATTACTTCCGCTTGAACCTGTAGTGCCTGAACCTGCAGCGATACCGTTATAGGTAAGGGTATAATCTGTCTCATTCAAAGCAACTTCCTTGCCGCCTACTTTAACGGAGATATTTTTTACGCCCTGGAAAGCTGAAGGATCAAGATGATCTTCGATAGTGTACATAACTGATGTATAGTCATCTGAATAGTAGGGGATAGTCATTTTGTCGAGTTTAAATTTGACGGTATCACCGAAAGCAACAGCGTCACCTTCCGTATTGTTCATGGAACTGTCAACGATAGACTTGTCAAATCCGCTTTCACTTGCCTTGAGGTAAGCGTCTGAATCGAAAGCAAATTTTGTTTTCATGTCAACAGAGTTGTTTCTGGGTTCTTTTACATTCCATGCAACGAGAGCAGGATTGTAAACAACAGCGTCGGCACCGCTTGCGAGAACGATATAAAGACCTGCTTCAACATTTGTAGCTTTGTAAGTATTTGTTCCGTTCTCTTTTGTCATTTTGATGGCAGTCAGATTTGCAGCATTGTCTCTAATGTTCTTTGCAATAGTGATAACCTCTTCGGAAGTCGGCTGTTCGGGATTTGCGATTTTTGCATTCGTTGCATCACAGAGTTCATAAGCTCCGCTTGTTGCGTTTACCTTTACTATCTGATAAGCCGTAACAGTGAGATTTGCGGCATTAGGATCAGACACATTGGTAACGCTGATAGTGGGAGTTTCCTCAGCATATACGGGCATAGTCAGTGCGGACATACTTGCAACTGTAGCAGCTGCGAGTGCGAGTGTCAATACTTTGACGAGATTTTTTTTCATTTTGATTTCTCCAATCTGAAATTTATTTGGTACCTCACAAAAAGGCACCGATTGCCATTATTATATCACTCAAAGTTGATAAATGTCAATAGGAAAAGGAATATTTTTTATGAAAAATCACAAAAAATATTCCTCTGAATTTATACAATATATAAGCGGTTTTGTAAAATATAGTGTTCGATTTCGGGCGGAACAAGTCCTGAAATGCTTTTTCCCTGTGCAATATTGTTTCTTATCTGAGTAGAAGAAACCGTCATGACATTGGCATTGAGTATATAAGTTTTGGCACCGAGTGTATGGAGATATTCAGCCTGTTTTTGCAGATGTGAGATATCGTCATCATTTCTTGGAA
>CAMHPW010000156.1 GCA_946187095.1 uncultured Clostridia bacterium
GTCTCCCAGATAGCCCAGATGACGGCGGCTGCCAGACAGAGGATATAGATATACAGGCCCGTGTTGAACGACATGCCGAGGGTGTTGACAAAGAACAGTTCGAACCAGCCGCCGACTGTGATGATGCCCTCAACGATCGCCCTGAAAAGTTCTCCCGCTTCACACGCACTTCCTATAATCAAACCATCCCTGTGCTTTTCCAGTTCCGATTTCGGTATCAGCGGCTTTTTATAAAAATAATTGATATGTGCCTTGGATATCAGCTTATACAGATTCTTCAGACCTGCCTGATTTTTCGCCAATATTATCTGATGATACGATTTATACGCCTTGATATCGGGCTTGGGCAATGCCTTTGATATCTCCGATATATCTTTGATCCCGAAATCATCTTTCAGCTTTTGCAGCATGACCTGAAATATTTTTGCCAGCATCATGGCATCATCACAAGCCCTGTGATGATTGAAATCTCCCAGTTTCAGAAATTTCGCTATATTATCCAGTTTATGCTTTGCCAACTGCGGAAATATCCGTCTTGATATGGCAAGAGTATCTATATGTGTCAGAGTATACGGCAAGTCATTTCTTTCGGCAGCCGCTTTGATAAAACTTGTGTCAAAATTGGCATTGTGTGCTACGACAACCGCATTTTCTCCGCAATAATTCAGGAATCTTTCAACAGCCTCTTTCTCTTTCGGTGCGTCCGCTACCATGCTGTCATCAATACCTGTCAGTTCCGTTATCTTTTCGGGAATCGGCTTTTCGGGATTCACAAATGTCGAAAAAATATCCTTAATTTCGCCGTTCACCATTTTGACGGCACCTATCTCTGTGATTCTTTCCTTTGCCGCACCCAAGCCTGTCGTTTCGATATCAAAGACAATAAACTCTCCGTCAAGGGATTTTTCGGCAGTTCCCTCGACTGCACCCGATACTTCATCATTGATGAAATACGACTCCACACCGTATATGATCTTGAATTTGCCGCCCTTTTTCTCGATAGCGTCACAAGCATTCATCGCATCAGGATATGCCTGTGCAACTCCGTGATCGGTAATCGCTATGGCAGGCATTCCCCATGAATACGCACGATTGATCAAATCTTTCGCACCCGTTACACCGTCCATGGCGGACATATTCGTATGCAAATGCAGTTCGACTCTCTTTTTCTCGGCTTTATCCACGATTTTCGGCATGGCTACGATACTGATATTTGATGCCATCATTGTTGTATCATGGTCGAAATTGTCATATTGTGCCGTTCCCTTGACAAGCACTGCCATTCCGCATTTCAATTCCAATACGCCCTTGCATTTTTCCTGTGCACCAATGACTTTCAGCGTGATAGAACCCGTAAAGTCCGTTATCTTTATGGAAATAATCTTGCTTTTATTCTTGGACTCCTTGACCTCCATTGAAAATATCTGTCCCCATACAACGACCTTGCCTGTATTGGCATTGACTTTTTTCAATTCCATCGGCTTTTCGCCTTTAATTGCACCGCCGTAAATTGCCGCCGCACTTTCGGGGATATATGTCGGGGTAAGGCTTTCGCCCTCTCGAATTTCTATTTCCAATTCCGTTTTCGGTATATCTTCCGTAGCAGGCTTTGTGAATTGTGCTTTTCTTTCGTTGGCAGTCTTCATTATGCTTTCATACTGCTGCTGGGCTTCTGTCTGCACTTCACGCAACACTTTTTCTTCATTGGTCTTTTGCTGTTCTATGTATACCTGACTTTCGGAATCTATCGACAACACACCGCTGAAATCTACATCAAATTTCACTCCGAATTCATTCTTTATCAGTTCGGACAGATTTTTTCCGAAATTCTGTGCTTCCAGCAAATCTTTTCCGCCATGCTGTAAATAAATAACCAGCCTGTTTCCGACAATTTCCGCCGTAGAATCATTCAGAGTGCCGTTCAGACTTGCATTTCTCCTCTTTAATTCCATCACAAGCTGCGGATAATAGCCTACATCAAAAAGTACACTTTCATAATGCGGTCTGAAAAAACAGTGTGACAAATTCAAGACACTTTCCCTTATTTTTCTTTCCGCTTCAAAAATATCCTTCCTGTCAAGCAGTTCTCCGCACTCTGCATATATATTCATGATTCTTTGTTCGGAATCTATCTTTATATTGGAGATAATACTGTTATTTATCCCGTCAGGCAGATTTTTCGTTTCTATATACCGCCCGAAAAAATCAATAAATTTATTCAAAAAAATCTCCTTTCACTTTTCAATCCATCTTTTCTATTTCCTTTACCAATTCATCAAGCAATTGATCTTCGGGGACTTTTCGGATGATTTCCCCTTTCTTGAATATCAAACCTTCTTTGATACCGCCTGCTATGCCGATATCGGCTTCTCTTGCTTCGCCCGGACCGTTTACAGCACAGCCCATTATCGCAACCGTGATATTCTTTTTGCAGTCTTTCAGACGTTCTTCCGACTGTTTCGCTATCTCGATTAAATTGATTCTTGTTCTGCCGCAAGTCGGGCATGACACAAATTTTATGCCCTCATTATTCAAACCCAATGCCTTTAAAATATCCTTTGCCGCATACACTTCTTTCACAGGTTCATCTGTCAGGGATACTCTGATCGTATCGCCTATTCCTCTCAATAAAAGTGAACCTATGCCGATAGAGGATTTGATAATTCCCATTCTTTCGGTACCAGCTTCGGTCACTCCCAAATGCAGCGGATAGTTACATTGACTTGCCGCCAGTTCATAAGCCTGATACATGAATTCCACATTTGACGACTTCATTGACAAAACAATATTGTCAAAATCGAATTTCTCCAAAAGCCCTGCATGATACATCGCACTGTCACACAATGCCTGCGGTGTCGGCTTGCCGTATTTTGCCAGAATATGCTTTTCAAGCGAACCCGAATTTACGCCTATCCGGATAGGGATATTTCTTTTTCGACATTCATCGGCAACCTGCTTGACTCGGCTTTCCTCTCCGATATTCCCGGGATTTATTCTTATCTTGTCAACGCCTGCCGCCGCCGATTCCAATGCGATTTTATAATCAAAATGGATATCCGCCACAATCGGAACTTTTACTTCTTTTTTAATTGCCGGTATCAACTGTACAGCCGTCAAGTCCGGCACGGCTATCCTGATGATATCACAACCGGCTTTTTCCAGTGCGACAGCCTGTTTCACACTGCCCTCAATATCCGTTGACGGCACACTCAGCATGGACTGCACCGTTATTTTTGCATCTCCGCCTATAAACGTATTGCCTACGGCAATTTTTTTTGTATCCCGTCTTTGCATAATATCCTCCTATGAAAACAGCTTTATAATGTCATTGATCGATATCACGACCATGAAGATCAACAGCAGTATCATTCCTATGGCGTGTACCATGCCTTCGTGTTCGGGTTTTACGGGCTTTCTCCTGATCGCTTCGACAAGTAAAAATATAAATCTTCCTCCGTCAAGTGCAGGCAGCGGCAATAAATTCACTACGCCTAAATTGACCGTAATAATCGTCATAATATAGACAAGATTCATCAGGGCGGCAAAAAAACTTGTTTTCAATCCTTCTGATGCCGCCTGTGATATGGCTGAGGTCATGCCGATCGGTCCTGCCACTTCATTGAATCCGAACTGCCCTGTGACCAATCCGACCAAACTTGCCCATACCATTTGTACCGTTGATACGGTCGATAAAAACGTCTGTGACATGATAACTCCAAAAGTATTCTCCATTCGCTTTACTGCGAAATCAACCTGTATGATTTCTTTGCCGTCTTTTTCGACTGTGCCGAATGTCACTTTATCCAAATGGATATATTCTCCGTCACGTTCCACATCAAATGACATTTCATTCGATTTTGTCGTTGCAAAGGCAAATTGTATATCCATTGCAGTGAATACATGATAGCCGTTGATCGCCTTGATATCGTCATACAATTGAAGTGACTGCGATGACGGGGCATTCTCTGAAAAATATACGATTCTTGTAGAGGCAAAATGTTCTTCGGGCATCAGTGTTATCAACATTAATACCAATCCCAGAAGCAGATTCATGACCGCACCTGCCACAACGATTATCATTCTCTGCCAAACAGGTTTTTTATTGAAAGAACTTTTTATAGAGAAAATGGCTGACTTAATATCTTGTTATCATTTATATTTAGAAGAAAAAAGAATGGAAAATGAATTAATAAAAAATGACTATATTTTAAATGCTTATAAATTCAAAAAAATTAATAAATTAATTAAAAAGTTGGAATTATGTAAAATCGATTATGAAATAAAAAATATAAA
>CAMHPW010000157.1 GCA_946187095.1 uncultured Clostridia bacterium
TTCGTCAAAAAATTCCTGGTTATATGATATATCATAACATAACATCAAAGATAAAACATTTAAATTAACTGCAATTATTTTTCTTTTACATCAATATTTCCGTTGACGGTCTTGAAATAGAAATCGCCGTCATTTTCAACTCTGTCGGGGACGGAGATTTTTCCGTTTGTACTCTTTGCAACGCATTTTTTGTTGGCAGGCACGGTTCCCGTAATTTTGCCGTTGACGGTTTCCATGTTTATTCTGTCGGAAGTTTTTATATCAAATCCGATACTGCCGTTTGTGGAATGCACATCAAGCTTTTTGATAACGTCAGCATTTATATCAATGCCTGCATTGGTTGTCGAAAAGTCGGCACTTTCTGCATTTTTGATGTGATCGGCAGTGATTTTTCCATTGACGCTATCTGCATGGATTTTTCCGTTCAATTCTCCTGTCAGCAGAATGGCACCGTTTGTTGTTTCAGCGGATACCCATTCCGTCACACTGCAATTCAAATTGATTTTGCCGTTGACGGTGTGAAGGTTTGTTTTCTCAAAAGTAAAATCTTTGGGCACGTCAATATTGCTGTTGACGGTATGCACGGCTAATTCTTTATACGCTTTATCGGGGAGATAAATTTGAATTTTCCTTTTTTCCGTCAGAGTCAGGAATTTTTCATACCACACTCTTTCATCATTATATAAAACTCTTAAATAGCCGTTTTCACGTTTTCCGCCCTTTTCGTCTACATAGCATTTATGATATACTTCTTCGCTGTCATAGCAGATGATTTTACAGGTATTATCCTCTGAAAGATATAATTCGATATCGTCATTTTCCTCGATGATATGCACGACTTCAAAACTGTCCGTAATGTCAAAAACTTTCTTTTCAAATGTCATATTCGAGAATTTTCTCATATCAAAACCAACTCCCAAAAGTGAAATAAATATACATACCACCCCTGCAATGACGAGTATCAGCGATACAAGCAGGCTTATTTTCGTTGACTTTTTCATTTTGCACCATCCTTTCTTTTGGCAAGTGAGGATTTTATGCCTTTAAAGCACATTCCCGTAAGATGTATAAATCCGAAAGTAGCTTTCAAAGCCCCGATAAATACAGGTATCGCCAAGCCCAAAAGCACCATACCGCACCCCAGCAGGAACAATCCCCATAAAGCCTGACCGTTAAAAATGCTCATAACAAGTGCAATAATAGTTGCTATGCCCGACACCGCAAACGAAAATGCCGTGATATAAATGCAGAGTATCAGCACCCATAAAACGATATACAGTGTAAATATCACCGATATCAGCGATATGCCTATCGGGAACCATATCGGAAAGCCAACTGCGATCAAAGTGATTTCCAATGCACTCAATTTTCTTTTTGGAGTCACTTTTGTTTTGAGGATTTTTTCAACAGGCGTATCGGTGATAATTCTGTCTGCAATTTCGTTGACACTTCCCATTGCTTTGACTGCCTGTTCTTCCGTCAAGCCGTCCTCTGTTCTGTCGTCTATCATTTCGGAATAGTATTCAAGCGATTTTTCCCTGTCCTCCATGGGAATGCCCTGCAGTCTTTCCGAAAGGGCATCCAAAAATTCCTGTTTATTCATTTTCATCATTCTCCCTTGTCACAAAGTTGTAAATTGCCATGATTTCTTTCCATTCGTCAGCGAAATTTTTCAGCCTGTCAAGACCGTTTTGCGTGATACGGTAATATTTGCGGAGTCTGCCATTATGTTCAACGGATTTCACCGTCAGCATATCCGCATTTTCAAGCCTGCGGAGTATCGGATAAAGCGTTGATTCGGAAATTTCAATATACGGCTTGATATCCTTGATGATCTGATAGCCATAGGAATCTTCATTTTTGATAGCCGCCAGTACGCATACATCGAGCAGTCCTCTTTTTATCTGAATATCCATCGAATACCCCCTTTTGCATAATACTATACTACACATAGTATTATTTGTCAAGAGGTATTTACAAAAAAATACCTGCCCGATCTCATACACGATAATCGGACAGGTATTTTTGATTTTCTGCTATTACTTTTTCAAAAGTTTTCTGAAAAGTGTCTGTAAAACACTCGGCTTTTTATTGACGGTAACGGTGCAGAGAGCCTTTTTACCGTTTTCGGCAGTTGCCATTATGACAGCCGTACCGGCTTTTTTGGCAACCACAACGCCCATTGCATCAACCGTTGCAACACCTGTATTGCTTGATGTCCATTTAACAGACTGTGAAGCGTTATAGGGTGCAACTGTGGCATTCAATTTATAAGTCGTACCTGCGGTCACTGTGACACTCTTTGCACTGAGAGTTACTTTTTCGGCTTCGGGAGCGGCTGTTTCCGTCATTTTGGAAAGAATGGCATCTGAAAGCTCCGTTTTCATGATATCGGCAATGTCATGGTGTCCCTGTGCATTCGGGTGAGGATCAAGATTATGCTCATTGGAAATATCATAGACATCCACATAGATACAGCCTGTTTCCTCTGCAATCGCATCCAATTTCTGATTCAGTGACTGCATTGCACCGCCGATATTCTGACCGACAAGCATATACTGCATCGGATAAGCGATCTCTTCCGAAATGATGGAAACAAGTTTATCGGCGACAGCTTTATTATACTTTGTCACTTTGCCGGAAAGTTTCCGGAGCTTCGCCGTATACTTGGAAAGAACGTCATTTTTTGCTTTCAGTTCTTCAACGGCGATTTCTTCTTCATCAACATCGATGTCCAGACCTGTCAATTCCTCGGCAGCCCTTGCAAACACCGTGCTGACAACATAGGACATATCACGGACTTGTCCGTCATATACAAGCGAATTGCCGTAAGCGTCAAACATACCGATCAGGGCGATATCCGCTGTGTCATTTACCGTTCTGACTGCATCAACGACTTTTCTGACGTTTTCGGCAGACGGAACAATATATCTTTCATCAAAGTTATTTGCCACTTCACTCAGATAGGCGGCTGTTTCCGCAAGCATTTCATAAGTAATGGAATCTTTTATCGCCTTGATCTGATCGATACCACTCTGTATGGCAGCATTTGAGTCGAAACCTGCCAGAACCATCAGCATTGTCGAACTCAGAATCGACAATATCTGATTATCCTGCGAACTCATATCGCCGAACAATTCCAATATAATATCATTTCCGCCCAACTGTATGCTGACGAGTTCGGCTTCCGAAAGATATTCACTGAATATCTGATGATACTGCCAAAGGGGAGCACTTCCGCCAGGTCCCAAAAAGCCTTCCAATATGGCTACTGCCGTCTGACCGACAAAACCATCTCTCAGAATCGTTTCCGCAACGTCATTGGCACGATAGCCTACTGCGGAAAGATTGGTAGCAGTCGTCGTACAGCCGTTAGCCTGTCCCATTTCTTCAAGATACTTGCCGAAAACAGTCGCATAAGCCTCTTTGATGGGATCGGCAAGCAGTTCGGGTGTAACACAAACTGCCCTGTCTGTCAAAATCGTGCCGTCACTGTTTTCCAGACCGAAGCCTGCGGCAATACTGTCACCAAGTGCCACATAATCGTATTTTTTATCTTCCGTTTCCTTGGCAAATGCGGAAAGGCTCACGGAGCTTGCAATAAGCGTTGCAGAAAGTGCAACGGATAAAATTTTTCTGAATTTCATAGTTTCACCCTCGATTTATCTTGCTTTTTTCAGTAATGCTTTGAAAAGTGTCTGCAAAACACTCTTTTTCTTTTCCACGGTAACGATACAAATTGACGTTTTGCCGTTTTCGGCAGTTGCCGTTATCAGAGCCGTACCTGCTTTTTTGGCTGTAATCGTTCCCTTTGAATCCACAACTGCAACATTCGTGTTGCTTGATTTCCATTTGACAGACTGTGACGCATTGAATGGTGCAACAACGGCATTAAGCTGAGCCGTATAGCCTGCGGTAACGGTCACTTTCCTCTCACTGATAGTAACTTTTTCTGCTTCGGGTACGGCATTGCCCGACATTCTTTCATTGATCATGCCTGACAGTTCGGCTTTCATGATATCGGCGATTTCCTGATGTCCCTTCGCCGTGGGGTGAGGATCAAGATTACATTCATTGCTGATGTCATAGATATCCACATAAGTAGCACCTGTTTTATCGGCAAGTTCCTTTAATCTCTCATTGATAAGCGTCATCTGAGGATCAACATTGTTGCCTGCTGTCATGTAAAGCAGCGGATAGGAAATCTCATTGGCAACTGCCGAAACAAGTCTTGTAAACTTCGCTTTTGCAGAGCCTGTGAATTTCTTTA
>CAMHPW010000158.1 GCA_946187095.1 uncultured Clostridia bacterium
ATCCTTGAATTGTTTTATTTTGCGGCAGGCGGTAAAACCGTCCGTATCGGGCATCATTACGTCCATGATAATGACATCAAAATCTTCTTTTCTGCATATCTCAACGGCTTCACTGCCATCTTCAACGGCAACTACTTCAAAGCCGTCACGTTCTGCATATCTCTTTATCAAAGTGCTGATATCTTTTTCATCATCTGCAATCAGTATTCTCGGCATAAAAAATCATCTCCCTGAATCTGATTATACACCGATTTATGATTTTTGGAAAGTACAAATTTGAAGATTTTCTCCGCAGATATTTATCCGCCGTATAACTCGTAATATTGCGTTTGTGCCTGATTTGCCTTTCTGGCACCGTTCATGCACCTTGGTGAAAACAATATGCAGTTATGCCTGCATCCACTGCATCTCAGGCTTTTCAGGAATTCCTCCAAAGAGGGCTTTTCCTCTGCATATTCCTCTCCGTCATCTTTTTCAATCTGTTCTTCACTCTGCTCTGTGTCGTTATTTTGAATTACAGACGGCTCAGGCTCGGCAGGAGTAGACACATCTTCCTGCACGGAAGATTCCGTTTCGCTTATCTCATCAATGCTGTTGGCACTGCTTTCAGAAGACGGCTCGGAAAAATCGACTTCATTGGCTTTCTGAACGGAAGATTCTTTTCGGCTTGTTTCACTGACATCATCACTTGCACTCGTTAAATAGGATGTTTGCGAGCTTTCCTGACCGACTGCCGCTATGATATCACTGTTATCAGGCATGATGACACTTGTGCCGACACCGTAGGCGATACACAATGCCGCATATACGCTCAAAAATATTGTGATACTTCTTTTTCTCATAATATTCCCACCTCTTTGAGTAAGCCGAAAGCAAATATACTTATCAGCAGGATATAACACGCCAGTCTGAACCATTTCAGATACTGCGGTATTTCTTTATACATCTTGCCGGCAAGAATGCCGGATATGAACAGCATGAAAAGCATGGGTGATATCGTACTTGCCGCCGCAAATACAGCTCCCAACAGTGCGGCATATCCCAGCGGCAGTGATGCCGCATAGCCTGTTATCAATATCAGCGGGGCACACGGTGACGCTCCATAGCTGATTCCCATGCCGATCAAAGCCGCATGATTCGATTTTTTATATTCATGTGTTTTGTGACTGTCACTTTTACAGCCGTTACAGCTTTTACAGCTTTTTCCGTGAAATTCCCTTATCCAGCCGATCAAAAGCCATATTCCCATGAAAAGCATTGCTGTATCGGCTATCAATGCCGTTTTTATGCCGAAGATACAGCCGTTTTCATCTATGATATTACTGCCCACTATCGAAGCCATACAGCAAAGAGAAATTACTGCAATGAACTTTCCCAGAAAGAAATCCATGAATCCGATAAGGGATTGTTTCATATTTTTCATGTGGGTAGTCAGATAGCCGTATAAAGCGGTACTGATACCCGAACCGCAGCACGTTCCGCAGCCCATGCCGACAGAGGCCGCCGCCGTGATACTTTCAATCAATGCCGTGAAGACCATTGTTTCAGCCCCTTTCACTCGCTATGAGAGCTGCCCCGATTGCACCGTTGAATTGAGGATAATTTGCGACATATACATCTCTCATTAATTCCTCCTCAAAAGCGTGATGAAGTCCCGTATTCAGAGCACCGCCGCCTGTCATGAGGATATCGCCGCCCTTTTCGGATTTTTTCATCATTTTGATAATTCTCTTTGCCATGGATAAATGCATTCCTGCCAGTATATCGCAACGGTCATATTTTCTTGCCACAAGCGAAATGACTTCCGACTGTGCAAATACCACACAGGTGCTGTTGATATCACACGGAGTTGTCGCCTGAAGTGAGAGAGGTCCCACATTGTCGATAGTCGTTTCCAATATCTGTGCAATGACTTCCATGAATTTTCCTGTACCTGCCGCACACTTGTCATTCATGCTGAAATTCTTTACGCCGTAATTGCCGTCAAGATAAATAATTTTGGAATCCTGTCCGCCTATGTCTATTATCATACCCGGACGGTATTCTTTCGGGGCGGTCAGGCGTACTCCATAGGCATGAGCCGTTATCTCTGAAATATCATCGTCGGCAACTTCCAGAACTTTACGGCTGTAGCCTGTTGCCATGATATAGCCGATATCCGACGGTGAAAGAGAATTTCTTCTGCAAAGTTCTTTCGCTATTTTACGGGCTGTGCCGTCATTGTCAATGCCTGTATTGCGTACCATTGTATCTATAACACGCCCTTTTCCTATCAAAGCGGCTTTCAGGTACGTCGAACCGCCGTCAAGACCGATATAATATTTTTCCATGATATTTCCTCCTCAGAAATCCTTTCTCACGGCTGTTATTTTTTCATGAGGCTGTTTCAGCTTGATCAGCTCGATAAATGCCTCTATGCGTATTCTCAATTGTTCGATATCTTCCTCATTGTAGTCGCTTTCAAGACGTATTACAGGAATGCCGATTTTGCCAAGTTCTTCTTCAATGCGTTTATATTCAAAATCGTATACAAGACAGCCACGCAAAACGTGATAGATTACTCCCTGTATCCGATTTTCTTTAATAAGCTGTTTCAGACGGTAAATTCTCTGTGAATTGTCGGCAAATGTCGGACACGGACAGGGGCGGAGTGCACGATTAGCCAAAGCCCTGATCATGCTGTCAAAGCTGTCGTCAGTGATAACGGCAGGATCCCACATACCTCTTTCACCCATGCAGGTTTCATCTCCTGTCACGATTCCGCCCATTTCCTCTATCAAAAGCGGTATTTTGATATTCGGGAATACGATCGGTGAGCCTGTCAGCATGATTCGGGGGAGTTTTTTGGAAGTCACGGTTTTCTTTTCCTCTATTTTCTTTTTGAGTGACTGATTGACTTGATAAAGTGACCTGCCCCATTCATCAGCAGGCATATAAGATGCTGCATTCAATATCGCCATAGCATGACTTCCTCTGATAAGATAGGGCATTTTCCTTTTGAGCCGGATAAATTCCGATAATTCATACTGTGCATAGCCGACTTTGCGGAATCCTTCGGATAAACTCGCATAAGTGATATTGTTTCCCGTGACATCTTCGAGTTTTTCCATCAAATCATAAAGCTGATTCACGAACATTTCAATGTCTTTATCTTCTCTTGAAGTCGGGATATGTAAAGTTGTCACTTCACATTTGTCCGCAAGCATACCTGCAATTTTCTTTTTGCAGTCGCACGTTATGGGGACAACCATCATGGAACAATCTTCATAGACAGGCATAAGCCCTGTTTGCTTGAATCCTGCAACGGCTTTCACAAGCGGACAGGCATCTCTTGGAGCAATGTCATCGCCTATGGAAAATGCCGTGTAATTACCACTGCATAATTTCACGAGAACGGCACCGGCGGCATAAATCAATTCAGGCGGTGTCATGACACAATAAGTGCCGATTGTTTTTTGATTTTTCTTGGTTTCAATGTGAGCCATATCGACATAAATTCGTTTCAGTGTATGGTAAAAGGGTTCCATGCCGTCGGGGGCTCCCGAAAGTTCCTCCAGCCGTCTAAGATATTTGGCGGCTGTCTGAGTTTCTTTTGTGATAAATCGTTTATCCTGTCTTTCTTTGAGAGTAGAAGTCATCTTTTTTCCTCCTGTTCATATCCCGACATGATTTTCTGTCTGGAAGATGTATATATTTTCTTGCCTGCAAACGTGAGTGAAAGGGCATTATCTTCGGGGCAGCACCTGACACATTCACCGCACATGATACAATTCGCATGGGTAACATCTGCCTTTTCACGTTCCGTATAAATTATTTTGATACCCATGGGACACGCTTCATAACAAGCACCGCATTCCGTACATGACTGACAATCTTTTTTGACTCGGAAAAGCGATATTTTATGGAAGAATCCCATGATCGTTCCGAGAGGGCATATCGTACAGAAAGCCCTTCTCTTGAAGAATCCGCCCATGAGTACCAGCACCATCAAAAAGCCGCTGACATACAGGCTTGTACTCATTCCTGCCAATATCGGAGATACCGCCACGGCAGGACAGAAATTGCAGAAATTGCCGCCTGCAAAGCATAATCCCACGAATATCAGCAGCATACACCATTTGATCGGGGTAAGTGCTTCATACATCTTGTCATTCATTTTGATAGCCTCGGTTTTGGTTTTCCGACGGATTTTATCCGTAATATCCTGAATCAGTCCGACAGGACACAGAAAGCCGCATATTGCCCTGCCTAA
>CAMHPW010000159.1 GCA_946187095.1 uncultured Clostridia bacterium
CAGATGTTGGAGCGTAAACAGTCTTTTATCAGTCAGATTATGACTTCAAAATCTCCGCAAAGACGATGTGACGATATTGATGAAGCTACTCTTTCCTATGCAGAAGTTAAGGCTTTGTGTGTCGGTGATCCCCGTATAAAAGAAAAAATGGAGCTTGACAATGAGGTCGGAAAACTCCGTTTAGAGAGAAGCAGTCATCAGCAGGAACAGTACAGACTTGAAGATATGGCGGAGAATATACGAAGAAAAATCGGTATCCTTGAAACGAATATCCCGAAAAATCAGAACGACTTTTTGTTCATTCAAAGTCACCCGACAAGGCTTGATAAGGACGGCAAGAAAATTTTTGAGGGTATCACAATTCACGGAAAACTTTATACTGACAAAAAAGAAGCCGCCGAAGCCTTCAAGAATGCTTATATGGCGGCTATCCGTCAGGGCGGCGGTCATCGTGATTATGTTCCTGTGGGAGAATACAGAGGTTTTCAGGTCGCTGTATTGTTTGACAGCTTTTCTCAAACATACAGAGCCACACTTTCAAGAGAAGGCACATATCATCTGGACTTGGGTACAGACAACTTTACCCGTATGGATAATGTGCTTGATAAAATGGAAAGCGTTGTTACAGAGCGTGTCGGCAGACTGAGCGAACACAAAAAGCAATTAAAGGAAGTCACCGAACAGATCGGCAAGGCATTCCCGAAAGAAGCAGAATTTCAGGCAAAGACAGCCCGTCTTGCCGTCCTTAATGCAGAACTCGATACAGAGGGAAAGAAAAACGAACAAGGCGGCATTACACAAGACGATACACCACCGACACAGAGTAACGGTATAAAGCGATAGGATATTGAATTGTTGCGACAGTGTCGCCACTTTTTGAATGTGAGACTTGAAGTCCCGGTTGCAGAAAAATCTCCGGCTGAATTAACAGTCGGAGATACTGCTTTACTTATCACGGTAATGAGAGCCGCACTGGATGATTTGTATAACACCATCCTTGATACGATAAACAATACGGTTTTTATCGTCAATTCGTCTGCTCCAATATGATGAAAGATCGCCGGAAAGCTGTTCTGGTTTTCCGATTCCGTCATATCCATTGCGGTCAATGTCATTGATAAGTTTATGGATACGCTTGAGTGTCTTTTTATCCTGTGTTTCCCAATAGGTATAATCTTCCCATGCTTCATCAGAAAAGGCTTTAATCATCTTCAACAATCGCTCCGATCTCGTGAATTGTACCGCCGGTTCTTTCCATCTGTGCAGCAGATTTCCTTAAACGCTCCATATTAGAAGGAGAATAAAACGGATCAGAGTCAGTGGAAATTTCAAAAGGTATGCGATGCTGTCTGACAACCGTTTTAGCAAAAACACAAATTGCAGTAGTCATACTCATACCTACTTCTGAACAAAAAGCGTCAAACTGTCTTTTTAATTCCTCATCCATGCGAATGTTAATATTTGTCTGTGCCATAAAAACATCCCCTTTCTTACTATTATATTCATTATATCAAATGTTATGTGCATTGTCAATATATTTATTGGCATTGTAAATCTAATTTAATCATTGGAGGTTTTTCAAATGAAAAAATATATCAGTCCCAGTATTAACGCAAATTATTTCAGAGAGTGCATACTGGACTATCTTACAGAGGTTCATCACTACCCGAAAAGTGAACTAACCTTTTGGACTTTTGTCGATTCGCTGACATTTGAGAACGGAATGATTTCCAGAGAGTGCATTGTGTTCAAAGAACTCAAGGATTATTCCGATAAACACCCTGTTACCAAAATTGCAGTATTATGGAGTCTGTACTTTGAAAATGCCGAAGCCGATTTTATCAGGGAAATACTTCTGCACCTGATTGAAGAAAAGGAAAAACGGCAGGAGAAAAGAAGCGACAGGAAAAACAATCCCTATGCGGCAATGATTGATAACTTCAACGGGTTCACACGTCAATATAAATACAGAATGAAGCAAAACGGTGTTCCTGATAATCTGCTTGAGGAATATGACAGTATGCAGGACGAATGGCAGAATGCTATCAAGGAAAAAGTTGACAGCTATAAGGAAAAAAGTATTCCCTTTGATGAAGAATTCTACTTTTTCCTGTTTAATCTAAAAATCGAAGTCAAAAGACAGGCAGAAAGAATAAGCAGTTGTGCCGGTATGGAGGTGACAGTATGACACCTGATGAAACAATGCAGGCTGAAAATCAGACAGTGGAAACACCGTCTGCTCCTGAAACATCACAGCAGGAGCAGGCGGTATCAACCGAAGCTGAACAGCTTTTTGAAGCGTTTTCGACTGCCGAAAAGAATACAAGTGCCGATATAGCAAAACAGCAGGATATAATCGACACTCTGAATGCTAAAATCAAAGATTTACAGGCAAAACAGGTCAGGAAAAATCAGGACGCTGTTGTTTTTGAGCAAGTGGCAAAAAGCAATGCCTTTCCCCATCTGAGCAGTTTCTTTTTATCAAAGGCAGAAAGTGCTAAAAGGTCGGCTGCACAGCAGAACGATAAAATCAAGAAGCTGAAAAAGAAAATCAAAAAAGCCGAAAAGAAAATCAAACGGCTGAAAAGAAAACAGCAGAAGAATGAACTGTTCAAAGGATTTTTTTCTTCTCTGTTCGATAAGAATACTGACCGTTCCGCTTATGTTACGGGTATGCAGGCACTCAGAGAGGACAGCCTGATGAGAGCCGAAAAGAAGCTCGACAGAGTTGAGCAGAAATTGGAAACGGCAAGGGCTAAACTTGCAGACGGCAAATTGAGCCATACAGAAGCCGTTAAACTGAATGCCCGTATCAAGAAGTTAGAGGGACAGAAAGAAACTCTTGAAGCAAAGATAAACAACCTTACTGAGCTTGAACAGAGCCTGAACAAGTTAGCGAAAATGGAAGTGGTATCTGCACAGCTTGAAGAAATCAAGGAAGTCACGCTTCAGAATGCGGCAGGAAAAGGCATTATCTCACAGGCTGTTGACGGAATGACAAGTCCTGATGTAACAAGTACTATTCAGAAAGCGGTAACGGGTGAAGTAAAAGAAGAAACAGAAACGGTTGTTCCTGCTGTTTCGGAAGATGAAGCCGCACCGACAGAAGAAAAGCCTGTTGTTCCCGAACAGCCGCCTGTTGCAGATATACAGGATAACGCACAGCAGGACGGAACTCCGACAGCAGAGAAAAAGCCTGCTGCTGCAGGCAAAGCCGATTTGCGAAAAAGAGAACATCTGACGGATAAGGAATTTCAGGCTGTCATTGATGCCGGACTGCCTGTCAGGGCAAAAAAGGTAGCCGCAAACGACATTACAGTTATCTTTGATGTTTCGCAAACGGCACAGCTCGATCAGGCTATTGCAAGCACGAAAACACAGGCAATGAAAAGGTAGGTGGAGATATGGACGATAATCTTATCATCGAAGATAATGTTCTCAAAGGGTGCAGACAATCAAAAATCATTACAGCGACTATCCCGGAGGGCATTGTAGCAATATGCGACAATGCCTTTTCCGATTTTCCTAACCTGATGAATATTACTCTGCCAAAGACATTATCGAAAATCGGGAACGGTGTATTTCAGAACTGCCCGAAGCTGACGGAGATCGACCTGACCGATATTGCTGTAATCGGAGAAAAAGCCTTTTCAGGATGTACGGCTTTGCAGAATGTACTTTTCGGAAATAGGATAACCTATCTTGCCAATGCGATTTTCTTGGGCTGTACTTCCCTGACGGAGATAATCCTGCCCGAAAATATAGCCTATATCGGCTGTGAATGTTTCAAGGACTGCACCTCGCTTACGGCAATAAAGTATGACGGTGTTATGGAGATTGATAATAACGCTTTTGAAAACTGCGGCGGTTTTTGCAATCTTGCTTTGCCAAAGTCCCTTGCACACATTTCACCCAATGCTTTTTCTTTCTGTAAGTTACTCGATACAGTTACCGTTCAGAACAGATTTATCGACATTGATGAAACAGCCTTTGACTATAATAACCGTTTCATATTCAAGGCGGTGCAGTTTTCGACAGCACAATCCTTTGCTTTGCAGAACGGCTATAAGTTTCACCCTGTTATTCTGAACGATGAATACGGTATTATTTCAGGCGAACAGTTAGAAATCCTCGCTAAATCGGGAATACTTCTTTTTGCAAAGAAAGACAGTAAAAACGGTGGCAAAATACTGATACGATACGACACTTCCGCAAAAGACAGAATTATTGAATTGATTGGAGGGATACAGAA
>CAMHPW010000160.1 GCA_946187095.1 uncultured Clostridia bacterium
TGAAAGTTTAGCTGGAATTTCTACTAAACAAGTTAATGATAATATGAAAATGGCAGATGATTATTTGAAGAAATATCCAACAAAAGAAAAAGCCGCAAAAGCCATGCTTAATGTGCAAATCGCCAAATGCACTACGTCGGGATTTGTTACAGGATTTGGCGGTCTTATAACCATGCCCCTCACAGTGCCTGCAAATATAAGCAGTGTGCTTTTTGTGCAAATGAGAATGATTGCTTGTACTGCTTATATGGCAGGGTATAATTTGGATGACGACCAAGTTCAGACTTTTGTGTATGCCTGTCTTGCAGGAATTTCCGTAAACCAAATCGTCAAAAAATTTGGCGTTGAATTCGGTAAAAAACTTGCACTGCAAGGTGTCAAGAAAATCCCCGGAAAAGTGCTTACAAAAATAAACCAACGTGTAGGGTTCAGACTCCTTACCAAATTCGGCGAAAAAGGCTTAATCAACCTTGGTAAGACGTTGCCTGTCGTCGGTGCCGCTGTCGGCGGAGGTTTTGACTTCGTGGAAACCAAAATTATTGCAAATCGTGCTTACAAAATGTTCATAAAAAATGACTTTTCAGCAGGAGATAAAGATTCCAATGATGATTTTATTGATACAGACTTTGAAGATTAGCTAAAGCAAAAGAGAGATTGCCGTTTAGGCAACCCCTCTCGTTCTGTCATTCGGTTTCCGTATCAATCTTTGTCCGAAATTCATCTACAAGTTTCTCGAGTTCGTTGCAACAATTCATTGCTTCTGAAAATCCTTTATCTTTGCCAATCCAATAAAATGTACTTGACATTAAAGCCATTCCAACAACAACCATCACATTACTAACAATACCCTTTACTGTCATAAAAATCGTCTCCTTTAAAATTTTGATTTAGGTTTCCATTAAAGGAGTTGTAAAATTTGCGAATTTATTTGTTCCGCCACGGACAAGTATCATTCATACGTCTTTCGGCAGGTGCTTGAAACAGTAAACTTTCATCTCCGTAATGTATTGCATTATGCGTATTATGTGATGTGCATATCAGATAATCGTGATTTAACAGAAATTCACTATTGCTTTCGATATCCTTTATGGAAATCGGATTCATATGGTGAATTATTATTTTGCCGTAAATATCGTGCCCCTCCGAACCCAAGTCACAGCCGTTATCTCGTATTATTACCTTGTCACGCACACTTCGCCATTCCTTTGACCGATAGAAAAGCTGATTGAATATCCTGTCAAATCCGAATGTGTCTTTTCCGACTTCGCCGTTGAGTTTCAGATACTCAAACCGTTCTTCAAAGGTTTTCAGTTTCGATAGTTCTTCATAAGTTCTTATCATTTGCAAATATCCTCACTTTATTATCCTTGACAAACCTCCCGTGCTTGTGCATAATCAATCTTGCAAAACCTATAACAAACATCAGGAGGTGAGCCAATGGATAATACGACCTTTCTTCAAGAATTTTTAAGAGATGTTGTGAAACAGATTTTTGAAATTATCAAAATTGCCGTACAAAGTTTCATGGACAAACTTACATTCAAGAAAGAAACTAAAAACGGATATGTCGCATACAACATCTCATAAAGAAAGGTGTGCCGTAAAATGAAAGGAGCAATTTAACGGACTGTCAGCGGAGTTTAAACCGATTTAACAGTCTGTTTTTGTATAAAAATATCTTGTAATCATTCATAATCGCCGCTGTATCTACGCATTGCTTCAAGTGCGTTGGAATATAGTTCTTCCACTCTCTGAGCTGACTGTATCGCCTCTGTTTTGGCTTTCAGCAGTTCATTTTCTTTTTCCAATTTTTCCCGTTCAAGCTGTTCTTTCAGCGTGCCGAGTTTTAAGTAATGTGTTATCACTTGTGCAGATGCCGTTCCCTCTATCAACTGCTTTTCGGCAAGGTCTACCGCAAGGGCTATCATCTGATTTTCTCTTGCTTCGGGAGAACGGGCAGGTATTTGTTTCGGTCGGTCTGAATATGTATCACTTTGAGTTCGTTTTCTTGCCATTTCAATCCCCCTTTTGCATGGAATTTATCAATTTTTGGGTAACATTTAAAGAGGTTTACAAGGCTATTTGCACTGAAAAATTATACCTTGAAAGGAGAACGAAGGTGTTGAATACGGACTTCCCTGTAAACCTCTTTAAATGTCATCTGAAAACATTTCCTCAAATTATCCGCCGGAGAATTTTTTAAGACCGCCGCGATTATAGAGGGGGGTGCTTTTTCGGCATACCCCCCTATCGTTCAGAATCTCTCCAACAGGATAGTTATACGCTTTTTGTGTCAGACTTCCTGACTTTTTTATATATGTTCATGAAATCGTACTGTATTATTTCATCAATGGCTCTTTCGATTTCCTCTTCATTCTCGGTATCGGACATCTGGTCGGTAGTCCTCGCTATTCTTGCAAGATAACCGCAGGAATTATAGCCTTTTTCCACATCAAACAGAAACCATGAATTGAACTGCTTGAACGGATCGTAAGGATTATCGAAAGTAGTCAATCTGCATTCCGACAATTACAATTCACTCCTTTTACAAGTATTTGTTTACCGTTGACGACGAAACGCCAAGTGCTTTCGCTATTTCATTTGTCGTGTAGCCCGAATTGCTCATTGCTTTCATCTTGTTGATTTTGGCTTCGCTCATTGCCGTTCGGGTACGGGGCGTAGCTCTCTCTTTCAGCTTGTCCATGTCAACGTGATTCAGCATTTGCGACAGCACATTCTCTGTTATCGCACCTGATTGTATCGCTTCCCATTCTCTGTCGGTCACTTCAATCGGCGTTCGCTTTGCACCGACTTTCACTCTGGCAGAGGCCAATGCTTGCTGTGCTTTCTTCTTTTTCTCTTCCTTTGTCATGTCAGGATATTCCTGTTTCATCGACTTGACAGCGGAATTGGCTATCAACTGTGCCTGTCTTTCTCTTGGAGCATTCATCAATGCCAGATTGAGCTTTGATTTCAGCGAATCCACTTCTTTCTGATAAGTTGCCTTTGCCGAAGCGGAATACTCTATTTTACCCGCACTCTTCATCTCTTTACGGGCATTGTTTGCAAGAGCTTTCATCTGATTGGCATACTCCGCATAGGCAAGCTCTGCTTTGGTATGATAGTCAGAAACAAGGGTGTATGCGTCTTTAGTTTCAGCCATCTGTGTACTCTTTTGGGTTCTCGTCTTAATTTTGCCTGTTTTCGGATCGGTATACTCCTCTATGACTTCCTTATAGGATACTTCTCCTGTGAGGGGGTCTATTTTTGCAGAACCTCTTCTCTTTGTCACCTGAGTTTCAGACTTTGCACGGGTAATAAGAGTAGATGCACCCTCACGGTATTTACCATTTTCGTCAATATGCCCTTGCCAAGTCTTTTTTAACTCGGCAATTCCGTTATCCCTCTCACTTTGCTTGTAATCAAGACCATGTTTTTCGGCATCTATAACAACCATAGAGTGTCTTACAGCTCTCGCTAATTCTTTTTCATTAGCCCCCTTTAAAGTCATGTCTGTAATGAGATTTGAAATTATTCCCATTTCGGTCTGGGTGTTCTTCATTTTCTTAAAAGTTCCATCCGGTTTTCCGCCATATTCAAGTTTCGGATCAAATCCTATTAACCCCTCAAGAAGCGGTGTAGAAGTTATATGAACTTTAGAGGTTGAACTGTTGCAAGGTATTACCATAACAAAGTCGCCATCAAAGTCCGCACCTGACAACCTTTCAGCAACCTTACTGTTTATTCCGACAGCGTCTTTTGCATTCACACCAAGAACTTTCTTTCCCTCTGCCAACTTATTGTTTACTTTGAGAATGGGGATTTCAAAAGTTCCTCCATGCGGATATCGAACCAAAGCGACTGTTTCGCCGTTTTCATAAGTAGGAGCATAAACTTCGTTTTCACTTATTGAAGTCATTGGGAGTATGACTTTGTATTTTTGTCTCGGCAATGCGGCAGCTTGCAAATGTACAGCGGCTGCATCGCAATCACTTGCAAATCCCTCCAACAACTTCTTTTTAACTGTGGGGTTTGTCAAAGAGCATATTTCATCATACTCTGACTTCTTATCTTCATAAGTAAGTTTAAGTTGTTTCTTGATAAGAGCTTCGGGCTGCTTGGAAAGAAACTGTGACGATAAACTATCTTCCCATTTATCCCAATCGCCCTCCTCAGATTTCTTGTTTATCAAAGACAAATGCTTCTGACCGTTTTCATCTTCATACTCACTCTGACCGTTGGCTTTGA
>CAMHPW010000161.1 GCA_946187095.1 uncultured Clostridia bacterium
ATCGATAAAGATTTATTAGGAACAGGCGGATATGGTGAAGTATACAAAGTAAAATATAACGGACAGGAGTATGCTTTGAAATGGTACAGTAAAATACCCATGTCAGATGCATTTTATCAGAATCTTGCCCATAACGTCAGAATGGGTAAGCCGAATGACAATTTCTTGTGGGCGGTTGCCCTTACTGAAAAAATCAAGGGTAAATTCGGTTATCTCATGCCGTTAAGACCGTCAAATTATAAAGAATACGGTGAATTTCTCCTTGGAGATGTCAGATTCAAATCATGGGATATGCTTTTTAAAGCGGCTTTGAATTTAGCGGAAAGTTTCCGTATCCTGCACAGCCGTGGCTACAGCTATCAGGACTTGAATGAAGGCAGCTTTTTCATTGATCCCGACACGGGAAATGTCCTGATATGCGATAATGATAACGTAGCCCCGTATGGCGTGAATTTGGGTGTTAAAGGTATGCCGAAATACATGGCACCCGAAGTTGTCCTTGACAGGTCAAGACCGAATACGCATACGGACAGATTTTCGCTTGCAGTCATACTTTTCAGGCTGTTTTATATAGACCATCCCCTTGAGGGACAGTATACGATAAAGTTTCCTTTAACAGACCAGATGGGTGCGAAATTGTTCGGTGAAAATCCGATATTCGTGTATGATCCGAAAAATGACATGAACCGTCCCGATCCCGATGCACACCCGAATGTGATAAGCCGCTGGAATATGTTTCCGCCCGATTTGAAAGCCGCTTTCACAAAGGCATTCACGGACGGCTTGAAAGACATTGACAGCCGTATCACAGAATTGCAGTGGATAGAAGTACTTGTTCGTGCAAGGGGAATGCTTGTGAAAATTGACGGCAGGGAACAGTTTGTCAATGCGTATAATCCCGAAAGCGTACCCAAAGAATGCAGGCTTTTGAGGACAGAGGAAAATATCATTGCATTAGCCCCCGACAGTATGCTGTATGCGTGTCAGGTGGATAAATTTAGTGAAGATTACTGTACAGTGGCAGGGCTTGTGCGTGCAAGCCAGAGAGATAAAAATGTATACGGCTTGGGAAATCTCACCAATAACACATGGACACTGATTATACCTAATAAAGAGCCTGTTTTGGTACAGCCGAAAGGCTTTGTACCGCTGATACCGGGAATTATCATAGATTTCGGCAATATCAAGGCAAAAGTCTTTTGATCAGAGTGGAGTGTTGAGAGTGGAGTTGACGAGTGTACGGAATGCAAGAGAACTTGGCGGATATCAGACCGCTGACGGCATGACCGTGAAAAGCGGAGTTTTACTGCGTACAGGCAGGCTTGATGATATATCCGATGAAGATAAATATATTTTGCAAAATACATATCGTGTCCGTGATGTGATTGATTTCCGCATGGATATGGAACGAGTGAAAACAAATTTTCCCGATGGTGCAAAGTATCATCATGTGGATATCATAGATGACAGTCAGCTTGATGAACAAGCCGATAAAGGCGGTTTGCCCGAAATGTCGGCAGAGGAATTTCTGCAGTTCATTGAAACAGCGGAAAATTTAGGCATATTCGGTGACAATATGTATATCACATTTTTGGAAAGCACAGTCGGACAGCAAGGCTACAGAGAATTTCTGAAAATTCTTGTCAAAGCGGAAGGTGCTGTATTGTGGCACTGTACAAGCGGCAAGGACAGAACGGGCTTGGCGGCTATGCTGATTTTATCCGCACTGGGCGTTGATGAAGAAACGATTGTCAAAGACTATCTTCTCACGAATGAATACAATGCGGAAAAAATCGCAGAAACAAGAACATTTTTTCTTGATAAGACGCATGATGAAATGATCGCAGAAAAAGCGGTGCTTTTAATGGACGGTGTTTCGGAAATACCCATGAAAAATGTCCTTGCACATCTCAAAGAGAAATACGGCTCTGTAAAGGGCTATATAAAATTCTTGGGAATTTCCGATAAAGACATAGAAATTTTGAAAGAAAAATATTTGATATAAAGACAGGTGAAAGAAAATGGCAGATTTTAGTTTGGATTTGGATTCATTTGATTTCGGGGATTTCGACACCCTTGAAACAGGCGTAGACGTAAAGCAGCAGCCGACACCGACACCCGATGTGGCGAACATTGTGACGAACTTGAAAAAGCGTGCAATGGTAGTATTTTTTGTCATAGACATATCGGGAAGTATGAGAGGGGCAAGAATCGGTGCGGTCAATGACGCTATCAGGAATGTTATACCCGAATTGAAAAAGCGTGAAAAGGGCAATACATCAGCGGAGATAAAAGTTGCCGTATTGGAATTTTCGACAAGGGCAAATTGGAGAACGGCACAGCCCGAACCTGTATCTACCTATAAATATAACGATATAGAACAGGTTTACGGCGGTACGAATTACGGTACGGCATTTGCGGCACTCAATGAAAAATTATCGCAAAGGGCATTTCTGAGTTCCACGGCAGGTGCATATACACCGCTTATCATCTTCATGACGGACGGAAAGCCCTCTGATATGGGCTTGTATCCCGACCAATTGGCACTTCTCAAACAGAATAAATGGTTCAAGCATTCGACAAGGGCGGGAATTGCCATCGAAGAAGGGGCATTAAGTCCCGAATGTAAAAGAGTTTTGCTGGAATTCACGGAGAATGAAAGCAACATATACGAGGCGAAAAACACGGTCATATTGGCAAAGCAGATAGAATTGGTAACGCTGACAGGCGTAGATTTGGTGACACAGCAGGGTTCTATACAGAACAGTTCCGCCCCCGTTGATACGACGGTAACGCATACACCGCCTGTACAGGAATCCCCGAAAGTGAATCCGGACAGACCGACACCTGTACAGCCTGTTATTGAACAGCCCGTTGCACCGCCGCCACCGCCTGCACAAACAGCAAGTCCTACATTACCGATAGCGGATATCGACTGGGAAAACGACTTTAATTTCTGATAAGAAAGAAGTGTTTTGTATGAGTACAAGAGAAATGGCATATCAGATTGTCGAAAAACTGACAGAGGAAGAATTACAGGGATTTATTGCCCTTTTTAAGAGATTGTACCTTTTGGAAGATGATGATATGAAAGAACGTCAGGCAGCTTTTGGAAGATTGGAAAAAATGTGCAGATATGTTCCCGATTTTGATGCAAAGAAAGAATTGGAAGAGTACAGACAGGAGAAATATGGACAATGAAAATTTTAATCGATATTTTGAAAATGCCGATTATATCGTTACAAGAAATATCAAGGATTTTCAAAACAGTGTGATAAAGCCGATTTTGCCTGATGAATTTTTGAAAATCGTTTAGAAAACGACTTTAATCCATAACTTTCGATAGATCAAGTAATATGTCTAAAAATTCCAGTAAACAAAGCAATATCTTATTTATCAATTACTTGCTTGATAAGTAATTAGCTTTTGCGAAAATTTGCTTTGCTACTAACAAAATTGCCTGTTATTACTTAAAACAATGAAAGTTATGGTTTAATTTCTGACAGAAATAAAAAATATGGTAACTAAAATTTATGCCGAGGGGTGACGGAAGTTGAAAGATTATACAGCGATAAATGCACATCATATCGGAAATATGCACATACAGAAAGATTTGCCGTGTGAAGATTTTTCCATGTCCTATGAAGATGACAATATGGCGATAGCGGTAATAAGTGACGGTCACGGCGATAAAAACTGTTTCAGGAGTGGAAAAGGTGCGGAAATTGCGTGTCAAACGTCTGTTGAATTGTGCAGGAAGTTTTATGAAACGTGTGAAAGCATGGTCAGCGAATACGGCAGGGACGCATTGGAAAATGTGCTGAAAGGTCTTGAAGCGGAGATAGTAAAGAACTGGAAACAAGCCGTTTTGAAAGATGCGGAAGAAAATCCGTTTACGGACGAGGAATTGGAAGCTGTTTCGGACAAAATGAGGGAGTTGTACAATTCAGGCAAGAAAACGGAAAAAGCCTATGGCTGTACGCTGATACTGGCATTCATGACGGAAAAATATTGGTACGGTCTTCAGATCGGTGACGGAAAATGTGTTGCGGCATACGATGACGGTGTATTTGTCGAGCCGATTCCGAAAGATGAAAATTGTGTTGCAAATTATTCAACGTCGATGTGCGGAGAAAATGCCGAACTGAATTTCATGCATTATTACAGTGATATCGTGCCGAAGAGTGTGTTTGTATTTTCAGACGGCGTGGAGGAGAGCTTTGACCGTTCGGGATTGTAT
>CAMHPW010000162.1 GCA_946187095.1 uncultured Clostridia bacterium
ATCAGTTTTATTTTTATCTTTATCTTCATCATTTTCATTTTCAATATCATTATTATTGGTTTTATCAAGATTTAAATTATCTTCATCTATATTCTCTTTATTTCCTAAAATAGTTTTTTCATTATTTTTATCTTTATTACTTTTTTTATTTTTTTTAATTTTATTTGAGACAATTTTATTTTCCTCTTTATTTTTGTCATCATTATTCACATCACCACCATCATCATTATTATTATTTTTTGTTATAGTAATTTGGGGTTCTTCAAGTAATGTATTCATTTTTTTGTCATTTAATTTTTCTTCTCCCATACTTTGAATTTGAATTTCTTGTTGTTTTTCACATATAGTAATATCAAACCCAAAGATTGCACCAGCCTTTTTGGCTGCATCTTTTTGAACCACATATTTTTGCAAAGCCCAATCAACAGCAGGTACCATACCAATCAAGCCTCCTCCAATTCTATGTTTAAATAGAACATCTTTAGCCTTCAATCTTCTGATTTCTGCTTCTTCTTTTATTTTTTCTTTAAAACTTTCTTCATCAGCATAGCATCCTACTTGAAAGCTTTGATATACTTTTGAGGCTTCAATATGATCTGCAATAGTATCAAAATATTCATTTATGCCATATACATCACTTTTCGATGTCTTATAAAAATTCGCTGACGGATATTCAAAGCCTGCCGAAAGATTGCCGCTTGCAATATAAATTCCCTCATGCTCTATGATATCCTCTTTTTTCAAAAGAGATACCCTGTAATTCCTTTCAAGCATATCTTTACAGATATTTTCGGCAAATTTCTCCGTACCTGCCAGAATAACTATCTTTTTGCCGTCAATCTTCATGGAATCGAGGTCTTCACAAAGCACTTTCAATGAACCGCTCCATGCGGAAGTCTGCTTAATATTGAAATTCACTAACTCCTTTAACGGCAATTCACAAGTACCTCTTGCATAGTTGTCTATGAAAATCGTCTTTCTCTTGGAAAGTTCCGTTAATTCGTCATTCCAGTCACCCGTGAATTTGTCAAGCCCCTTGCATAAAATACCATCTGTCAGATAGTCCTTGATATCTTCATTCCACTGCCATACAGCCGCTTTCATGCGTTCTTTGAGTTTCGGCTGTTCCGATACGAATACAAACGTATCTTTGGAAAGATAATCAAAAAGATATTCGGGCTTGTCGTATATCAGCGAATAAAACTTGTCTATGCCTGCCAATCTGCCGCCGTTCCGCAAATGTTCCGCTTCAGCCAGCAAAACCGTTTTTGCGGCAAGTGCCGCCTTTCCTCTGAGGGAATTCGCCTTTTTCTCTATTTTATCCGCCAGTTCGGCGGCATTGTCAAATATCATTTCCGTTGACGGCGTTATGACAAATTCATCAAGCGGTTCTGTACGCCTTTGCGTTTCGATATCAAAAGCCGAAACGGTGTCAATTTCATCGCCCCAGAATTCCACTCTGCAGGGCTGTGCTGACGGCATACAAAAATCCAGTATACCGCCCCTCACGGCAAATTGTCCCGTACCGTCAACCTGTTCCACACGGACATATCCTGCCGCTAAAAGTGCCGCTGCCATTTGTTCAGGTGACACTTCCGAACCCGATTTCACCGTTACAGAGGACTTTTCAAGCACTTTTTTCGGAATCGTATATTGTAATGCACCGTCCGCACAAGCCACGATAACTTTATACTGCCCTGTCATAAAGCCGTATAAAGCCCCTATCCTCTGATGTTCAAACTCTCTTGAAACGCCCTCTATCTCACGGAACGTGAAATCCCTTGACGGATAGAAAACCGCACTTGTCCCCATCGATTTCATATCGGAACACAGCTTTTGAGCCTCCGATTCATCGGAAGCGAGTACAAGTGCATTTGTATTGCTGTTGTTGACCATACAGTGAACAAGATGGGCCTTATGAACTGCCGAAAGACCTGTCGCCATACATGGAAATCTGCCCTTTTGAACGGCATTTTCCAGAACCCTGTATTCCTCTGTTTCCCTGAAAACATTATCCAAAAATCTCATAATTACTCCATTGATTTCAATTCACCACATTTGTCGGTGTGCCGTTGAGGAAATTCCTGATATTATCGGCAACAATTCCCATTAATCTCTGACGTGTTTCAACAGGTGCCCATGCAATATGCGGTGTCATAATGCAGTTTTTCGCCTGCATTAAAATACAGTTTTCCTCCATAGGCTCCACTTTCAGCGTATCAATGCAGGCACCGCCCAAATGACCGCTTTCAAGGGCATTGAACAATGCCTGTTCGGACATCACTCCGCCCCTTGCCGTATTCACGAATAATGCACCCTGTTTCATCTTTGCAAAACTGACTTCATTAAACATATTTTCCGACTGCGGATTCAGCGGACAGTGAACCGATATAATATCACTTTCTTTCAGCAGGGTTTCAAAATCCGTCTGCCTGCCGTAAGGGATATTCTTTTCACTCCTGTTATAGAAAATCACATTCATTCCGAAAGCATCGGCTATTTTTGCGACTGCCTGACCGATCGCTCCCATTCCGACGATACCGAAAGTTTTCCCATACAGTTCATTCAGCGGATAGACAAACGGCGAAAAGGTCGGACTGCGTTTCCACCTGCCGTCATGCACATATTTATCATACATTGCCGTATTGTTGAAATGCTCTAAAATCAATGCAAACGTATGCTGTGCAACGGCATTTGTCGAATACGAACCCGCATTGCAGACCGTTACGCCGATTTTTCTGCAATAGTCTGTATCAATGTTATTATAGCCCGTTGCAAAAAGCCCGATATATTTCAGATTTTTCGCCAAACGCATACTGTATTCATTCAAAAGTGTCTTGTTGCATACAACGATATCCGCATTTTCAATAGCCTTTGCCACATCTTCATAGGCAAGCAGTCCGTACTGAGTGACTTCCCCGAATTCTTTGAGTATATCTGCACTGACGATTGTATCTACAACTGTCTGTGCATCCGTCAAAACGATTTTCATTCCCATCTTCCTTTCTTCCCGAAAAATCGTGATATCTATATATTATAAACAAAATATCCTTCAAGTTCAAGTGGCAATTTAAAAAAGCTGTACGCTCACACCAAAAGCATACAGCCTGTTTTATTCATACAGATATCTGTTTTTAAAAACGGAGAGGGGAATGAATGAACACAACGCCGTTATGATAAGTCCGAGTATCACCCATACAATGATGGCAACGATGTATGTAGCACTCTGTTCCGAACCCTGCATATCTCTGAAAGCCGTTGTCGTTACGGTAATGATATTGACGATCAGCGGCAAGACCGCCCAGCCGCCTGTGGAACCGATTTTGCAGAAAATCGCCGTCAATACCGAATTGACGAAAAGAATACCGACAAATATGGCAAGTGCTGTCAATCCTGTGTCACTCAGTCCCTCTATACCGTTTGTAAAGAAATACCATATAAGCACCCCGATATTGCACACAAGTGATGGAATGATACCTATCATTTTTCTTGCAGTTTGTCTTTTTCTGTATCGCTGTTCAAATAAATCACGGATACGTTCTTCCTCACGCTTTTTTTCAGCCGCTTCCAGAAATGCATTTGCCATATATTCCGAAACTTTATCGCTGTAATCGTTCCATAAAGCAGCGATTTCTTTTCTATGCTCACCGTCCGCCACTTTCAGGGCATTTTCGGCATATTCCCTGATTTTGGCAAATTCATTTCCGCCGCAGTCGATATAGGTGAGTTTACGGCTCAGAACAAGCACCATTCCCCACCAGCCACGATAATCGTCTGCCCTGTTCTGTATGACATATTCATATATCTCTCTTGCATTTTCATAGTTATCCAATTGATTCAAGTGTACGTCCGCACTTTTCAGCTTTTCTTCAATCGAACTGTCGGTATTATACACTACCGTTGTATTGTTGTGAAAGTGATTGGTAATATTCGTATCTTCTCTCACAAATGTTGTCTTGCAGTATTCGCATACACCCGATTTCATCTTGTCATCGAGTATAATTTTACCTCCGCAGTTCTTGCAGATTACTTCCACAAATGCCATAAAACTTCCTCCCCTGACACTTAAATCGTTTTTTCAACAGTATCATTATATATACAAACTTTCTCCCTGTCAACAGCACTTTCCGCTCAAATAAAGCAAAATTTCATAAAATAATTATGAATTATGTATGATGAATCACGAATTGAAAAAACGTCTT
>CAMHPW010000163.1 GCA_946187095.1 uncultured Clostridia bacterium
AGGTCTTTTTGTAATATACACCGTATGTATAAGTGCCTGTACCGCCCGTTGCTGCCGCATTAACCGTTAATGTATCGCCAAGATAAATTTCCGTTGCGGAAATTTCGGAAGTGTTTTCCAATTTTGCAATAACGTTCAGAGTGAAGTATTTCTTTACAACAATACCGCTGCTGTCCATGACTTTTACACAAATATCATAGGTTGTTGCGTTTGCAGGCTTTATTGTAATTTGTGCATTGTCTGTGAAATTCTGTTTTGTTGTCCACTTTTTCTCAGAGGTCTTTTTGTAATATACGGCATATGTATAGTCACCTGTACCGCCTGTTGCCGCCGCATTGACTGTCAGTGTATTGCCAAGTACGATTTCATCTGCCGAAACAGCGGATATATTGGTGAGTTCATCGGGTTCTTCCGTCCACTTTGCATAGAGTTTTGTATTCGCTGTGACAGGTGTATTAAAATCAAACAGCGTTGTATATTCTTCATCAATATACCAGCCGTTGAAGATCCGGCCGTCATAAGTCGGCATTGGCGGATCGGAAATGACTGTACCATGTTCAACAGATATTTTGTTTGGTCTGCCTGCAAATTCGTCATAGAATATGACAGTATGATATTCAATTTCCTGCTGTGTCCAGCCTGCATAGAGAGTTATATTCTCTGTAATCGGTGTATTGAAATCAAACAGCGTTGCATATTCTGCATCTGTATACCAGCCGTTGAAAGTCCAGCCGTCTTTTACGGGAGGTGTCGGTTCGGAAATAAATGCACCGTCCTCGACCAGCGTCATATTTGCATTCCCCGATAACTTGTCGATAAAGGTAACTTCATACGGTTCGGGAGCTGTAACGGAAAAAGAACATATTGCAGTCGGACGTGTCGGTGAAGACAAGTCTGTTATATATAACAAAGCACTGCCTTCGTTTATGCCTGTAACTAATCCGTCGCTTGTAACAGAAATGCAATCCTGTTCATCATCGTGACTGTTTACATAGTATGACAATTCTTTTAATTCGTTCCAGGGATATGCTGTTGTTTCGATTTGGAGAGATTCTCCGCTTGCTATGGTGTAATTATAAGAATTTTCAATATTCAACGTCCTGTTATCCAGGAATTGCCTCTCGGCGACGGCAGTTTCTTCCAATTCTTCTCCGTCAAGTTCAAATTTGAATTTAAGATGAAGAACTCCAAGATGATCAAAGGCTGTCGCAGCGTTCATGTAATTCGCAAGACCTACTACTGCATAAACCGTTTCCGAAACGGCATTTCCGTCACCGTCAACTTGTTTTACAGGAATAAGTGAAACATTTTGGAAACCTATGAGTTGATCTTCTGTAATTTCGTCAGTCGTTCCTTCGGGAATATAAGCATATATATCAAGATTATTTCCCGGGAGATTACCCACGTTTGTAACGGGAATACACGCATAATAAAAATTATGATTCTGATAGATAATCAAGGTTCTGACATAATCGGCTACTACTGCTTTGAATCTTTCATCGCTGACGGACGAAACATCCAGAACCTGTCCGATAATTTTATTGATGTTTTCATCGCTCTTGTCGAATAAATCAAATTCGGCTCCGTCTTTATTAAAATATTTTATTACATCATCATATGTGTAAATGGCAGGTGTGCCGAATTCAAGCACGGCACCGCTCTTTGTGGAAACTTCTGCTTTGTTGCTCTGCGAATCTTTAACGGCAAGTTCCTGAACTTCTCCGAGTTCTTTGACTTCTGCCGATACGGTCAATGCACCGTCTTTGCCGGCAACAAATTCCGCATTGTGTTCGGCACTCTGTGCAGGATAGATTGCCTGATCGGTTATGGTTTTCTTTTCGCCGTTCACGGTAAGATTATATTTTTCTGCCGGAAGCAGACCGTTGTTTTCAATGCCGAATGAAGCGGTTACTTTTTCTCCCTCTACGGGATAGTAGTCTGAAAGCACTATATCGCCGAGTGCAAATTCAAGGCTGTTGCCGGGTATGAAGTCTATTTCAGCAAGTTCATGATCGTCATATACAACTTTGCCGTCATAGCCGATTTCCTGTGAATAGAGGTTGCCTACAAGGATAGCACCCTTATCACTGCCTACACTGACGGTAAGTTCATCAATGACTTTACCGTAATTTGTAAGACGTACAGCGTCACTCCAGCCGGAATATTCTCCCTCTCCACGATACAGAGCCGCACCGTAAAGTTCACGTCCCGTATCATTGGCAACATCAATGTTCGGCTGTTCCGTCCAGAACAGATACAAGTTGCCGTCACCGCCTGCAACAAGCTGATGATCGTTCAAAGTCGAACCTTCGTATTTATCGTTTGTATTGAGTTCACCAAACTCTTTACGGCTGTTTTCAAGACTGCTGCAAGAAAGGTCATACAATGCACCCTGTTCTTCTCGTGAAGCATTTTCAAGAGAGTCATAAGGCAGTTTATACCAACCGCTCTTTGCAATTTGTTCAGCCGTGAGGGCGTGGATCATATCCAGACCGCTGTTTTCGGCATAAATGCCCGTACCCCTGACATCATCAAGTCCCTTGAAAATACGGTTGGCACTGACAGCATTATATGTGCAGTCGTTGCTGAGCCATGTGAGATATACGTCATCTTCTATTTTTGTCAGTTTCGGACTGAGAACACTGTCCTTGCCTGCATCTACCGGCATGGGATAGTAATCTCTGCCGTCGGTAAGATTTGTGACACGCACCCAGAGTTCACGGTCATCCACTGTTTCAAGATTTCCGTCACGGTCAACGGTATAGCTGTAAAAACGATAGTTTTTGTTTTTGTATGTGTAGTCTGCTGCGGAAAGGTCTGTCACCATTGCATCGCTGATGAGCGGATGTTCAATCACGATGAGTTCTTCATAAGGATCGGTCTTTCCTGCGGCAACTGCAACAAACTCTTTCTTCATGGGATCATATACTTTTCTTGCCCATGTATTATAGTTGTTGCTCAGACCGACAAGGTCTGTGATTTCCTGTGAAGTGCTGATATCTTTCTTGAAGTAGTAGAGAGCAATATTATTTTCTTCCTGAGCAAGCATGACATCGGAGTTGACAAAATTATCGTTTGTCACTTCAAAGGGTTCACTCATGGTTTCAGTCGCAATATCGAATACAGCCATGTGTATATCACTCGATTGAAGTATTTCTTTTGCACTGTCGATATCGTTTTCAAAGTTTGCTTTTACATTTGCGTTAGTCCATGCAATATATACTTTGTCGCCCGACTTCATTGCCGCAAAGGTACTGTCTGCCATATTGTCGTTTTCAACGATAATGGAAGCGATATTGTTGTTATTATCTCTGTCCCATGTGCCGTCTGCACTGCGGATCGCATAAACAAGAGTGGAAGCATTGCTTTCATCACGGTCTGCACCGCTCATATTTCTGAGGAACAAAAGCATTGTGCGACCGTCACCCAAATCGACAAGCTGAGGACGGATATACTCCATTGCTCCGTTGATAAGGGTTGTTTTCGCATCGGGGAGGAGTGTACTGCGGAGATTTTCATTCTTGTATTCCGTGCCGTTGTCAAAGGCTCTTATCGAGAAAGATTCCTCTGACGGCATTCCCGACTGAAGATTACCGTCATCAAATACACCTGTTTTCCAGCCGATAGAACCGATCTCATATTCAAAGGAGAATATAAGGAGGTCGACACCGACACCGCCGGTAAATGTACCCATTGTCGAGGTTTTTTCCGACATATCAAGACATCTTCTTGCGACAAAGGCAAAGTCAAGGATACCTCTTGCACCGAGAATACCGCATATGCCTACACCGGCCTGAAGCTTTATGCCCAGACCGACTTGGAGATAAGGCCATTCGCTTTGAACCTTTTCGGCAAGATTTTCATAATATCCCATTTCCTGTGCAGTTGTTTCTTCTTCGTCCGTCACATAGCGTCCGTCGAACTGAATGGAAGCTTCACCCGCAATATTCAGATAAACAGGTACTCCGAATACGGTCCAGTAGAATGTTTTCTCAACGCTGACTGCCGCATTGATAAGATACTGACCGCCGGAATAATAATGCGTACGCTTTACGGGATCATAGTTGTATTCAAGCTGAACGATAACACTTACGGAAACATCTATTTCTGCTTCACCCAATGTTTCCAAAGCGTCTTTCTTGGCATTCTTCTTGAATTCATCCTGATATTTTTTCTTTTCTTCGGGATGGCTGTTGAAAT
>CAMHPW010000164.1 GCA_946187095.1 uncultured Clostridia bacterium
GCGCTGGTTTTGGGAATATATTTTATGAAGGGAAAGCGAAAACGGTTCAGATATCGTCCGGATAATCCTCCCAATCATTGTCCGGGTAATCGTCCTGCTCATCTACCGAAAATGAGGGATTATCAAGCTCAGGGCCATAACCGTTGCTTCTCAGATAGTTCAATGTGTTGGTATAGTTTTCAAATACCTGGGTGTGAATCGTTTCTCTGGCATTGTTGTATGCATTATCAACGTATCCTATATGCAGGGAATAATATCTGTCGCCTACGTAATGGTCATAACCTGCTATTCTGCTTTTATAATATTCCTTATCGGCAAGAATATCCTTTTTCAGAGCGTCAACAAGTCCGTTAAGGAACTTTTCATCTGTTTTGAGATTGATATCACCTCTGGGAAAATAGTTTTCTGTTTTTTCGGAATAGCCCATGATATTGATATTGGCAATTATGGGAAGTTGATGGTTTCTTTCCACGCCTTCCTCTTTCCAGAGCTCAGGATGGAACAGCTTTTTGTATTCATCTGAATTGTACAGCTTTTTCAGGAGTGCCTCTATCTTTTCATAATCATATTTGGGGGTTCCTGTCCTGCCTGAATACACATAGTAAGTTCTCTCTGTAGTAAAGCCGAATTTCTTGTTATATTTGAAATCAAAATTTGTACTGAATGTCAAAGGATATTCCAAATCGAAATCCGTACCGTAATAAGTATTGCGGTAATCATAACGGTCAATGCCTATATAGTAGGGATGGGAAGTATCTTCCAGAGTGCCTTCCATCACAAGTCTGTGTATTTCCATAATTGTTTTGATATTTTCGGGCTCCTTGTATTCCATTGAGTCGTCCTGAAATGCAATGCTGCTGATATTGCTTTCGGCGGGGATATAGGTATCGATTCCAAGTCCCGTTGTCATGGCAAACAGAAATACGAGTACAGCCGCTGTTGTGCCTGCATAGGTGAGCAGTGACGGAAGGAGCTTTACTTTCGTGCCCCTTGCAAAAATCAGATGGAGAATGATGAAAGCGGCAAATCCTGTAATGATATACCAGAAAGAAAAGATGAACATATTGGAGTAGCCTGAGCCCTGACCGCTGACAGCCACCATTCCCGCAAAGCTGCCGGCAAGTATTGAAATACCTGCTTTTATTACCATAGGAAGCCATTTGATATTGAATTCATTCTGAGCGGTTTCCATTTTTCTTGTTTTTGCGGCATGATTGCCGAGCAGTACCATTCCTGCCGTGAACAGAATACTCCAGATAACCGTTGTCCACATGGCTGTCATTTGTCCCAGAGTGCTGTAGGCATCAAAGAAAACGCTGAATCCCACAGGTGCAAAAAGCGTCACAAGCGGAGTATCCAAAAGCAGATTATTGCCGCTGAGTCCGGGTATCATGGAACAAGCCACAGCTATGAACATGAAGATAACGCCCATATAAATGATATTTGCCCCAATGGTGATGATCGTGGAATCAAGAGAAGTTCCGCAGCAATAGGCAATAAGGGCTGTAAAGCTGTATACGGCGGCTATGGTGACGATCCCCATCAGGATAAAGCCGAGTTCCGTTATAAAGTATTGTGTCGTGCGGCAGGTAAGTGCCATTACGATAAACGAGCCGACTGTAAAGGGAATCGATACCGCCGTGATACCGCCCAGAAGATGCGAAAAGTAAAGTGTTGATCTTGTGGCAGGCACGGCACCGAACATATCCGTACTTCTCTTGTCGTGAAGAAAATTGAATGTATGAATGGCGGATATGACAGCGAAACATACAGCACCTAACTGAGCGACAAGTAAGGAACCGTATCCCACTATACCTATTGAGTCATTGTAACCGATCGTTTCTGAATTGGAAATTGTTATCAATGTCTGAATATCAATAGCAATGCCTACGATCATCAATACGGAGAATACGATCATTAAAGCCCTGTTTCTTCCGAAAGCCCATTTATAAAGTTTTGCAAAATTCTTATTTGTCGAGGATATTGTCAATGTCATAACCTACCGCCTCCATTTCACAGATAAACACTTCCTCAAGAGTCAGCGGAAGCATTTCCATATATATCGGTTTCTGAGCCTGTATTGCCTGCTCAATTGCCTGACCGTCACCCTTGATGGTAAAGGTCATCATTCTGCCCTGCTTTTTAACGCTGACGATATCAAGATCATTGAATACGCCTTCGCCAAGCTCATTTTCAAATACTGCCTGAACACGATGTATGCCCAGCTTAGCTTCATCAAGGTCTTTTTCCATGATCACTCCGCCCTTATGGATCAGACCGATATGGTCGCATACATCTTCCAGCTCTCTGAGATTGTGTGAGGCGATGATCACAGTTGTTTTATTATCGGAAACAAGCTCCATGATCAGTTTTTTGATCAACTGACGTACAACGGGATCAAGTCCGTCAAATATTTCATCAAGCATCAGGTACTTCGGACAAGCCGAAAGTGCGATCATCAGTGCCGCCTGACGCTGCATTCCCTTTGACATATTAATGATCCTGTCTTTTTTCTTAATAGGGAATATGCTGCAGAGCTTTTCAAATTTTGCCTCGTCCCATGTCGGATAAAAATCCCTGTAAAATGATGCCATGCTGTCCAGTGTGGAATTGTTGTAAAAATAGGGATAATCCGAAATGAAAAAGCATTTTTCTTTCAGTGCGGGATTTTCATATGTGCTGATCTCATCTATCTCTGCACTGCCGCTGTCCGGCTTGAATACGCCTGAAATAATTCTGAGCAGTGTACTTTTTCCCGAACCGTTGGAGCCGATCAGTCCGAAAACAGAACCCTCGGGAACTGTAAACGACAGATTTTCCAGTGCGGTCTTATCGCCGAATTTTTTTGTGATATTCTTGATCTCAAGCATCAGAACTGCCACCTCCGTTATAAATATCATCTGCAAGATCGATCACATCCTGATATGCAATACCTAAATGATGGGCATTGCTCATATCCTTTTTCAGATCTTTCATAGTGCTTTCTTTCAGACCTGCCAATTTGCCGGAACTGTCTGCAATAAACGAACCCTTGCCTACAACAGAATAGATATATCCGTTTTGTTCCAGCATCTGATACGCTTTCGATACCGTATTGGGATTGATGCCAAGACTTGTGGCAAGCTCTCTTACAGTAGCTATTTGTTCCTGCGGCAGCAGAAGTCCCAGCGATATCTCTTTGATGACCTCATTATATATCTGCTGATAAATAGGCTCTCCGCTTCGGTAATTGATATTGAATGTACTGAACAAGCTGATTCCTCCTTTCAGGTAGTTGTATTTGTACTATATCAAACAGTACAATTAGGCTTTAACAAAACGCCGCTTTGTCTCACGGCGTAATTGTATTATATCAATTAGTACAATGCGAATATAACACATCTTTTTCCGATTGTCAATAGGTAAATCGAAAAAATCAAAAATTTTTTGTTACAGGCTGTCAGTGAGCAAACTTCGGATATACGCAAGGCTTCCCGTCTGCTCTCATAGCTTCAGAGTTTTGTCGGAATATTACACAACAAAGCCGCCGTTGACACCCAAAACCTGTCCCGTGATGAAAGATGAATTGTCGCTTGCCAGAAATACGACCGTTCTTGCAATATCAAAGGGAGTGCCGATGGAATTAGTGGGGGTTTCGTCTTTGAGAGCGGTGAAGTCATCTTCGGACAGATTGGAAGTCATATCGGTTTTAATGACACCGGGGGCGATACAGTTGACGGTGATGCCGCTTAAACCTTCTTCCATGGCGAGAGCCTTTGTCAAGCCGATAATACCTGCTTTTGCAGCAGAATAATGCACTTCACAGGAGCCGCCCACCTGTCCCCACATGGAAGAGATATTGATGATCCTGCCGAAATGCTGACGGATCATATAGGGGAGGGCTTCACGGCAGCAGTAAAATGCACTGCTCAGATTGGAAGATATCATCGTATTCCAGTCATCGTCTGTAATATCCGTGAAAAGTTTTGTCTGAGCGATACCGGCATTGTTCACTAAAATATCAATGCCGGCGATCTCACGGAACATTCTTTTGACTTCGCTTGATTGGGAAACATCGGCTTTGACAAGCTCAACGGAATAATCTTTTAATTCATCAAGCAGGGCAAGGGCAGCATTTTCGGACTTGTTGTAATTGATGTATACATGACAGCCTTTTTTGGCAAAAAGTCTTGCCGTTTCCGCCCCGATCCCTCTTGATG
>CAMHPW010000165.1 GCA_946187095.1 uncultured Clostridia bacterium
ATAATAATATTAATAACTTTAAATAAAAAAAACTTAATTATTATATTCAGAGATTTCAATACGCCAAATAGTAATATTTTCTTCAATACTTTTCAAAATACTTTCAACTTCTGGATTTTTGCGTATTCCTGAAGTTTATTCATGCATTCAGGATCATGGACATAGAGGATCACATCAATTTTATATGCATTCGGATCATTGACATCAATATATTTTTTGCCGTATGAAAAGCCGATGCCGTCATCGGACAGCTTATTTTCGCAAAGTCGAAGCTGTCTGTCAATATCCGTATCCGTAGAGATAGACAGATTGCCTGTAAAATAGCTTTCCACTGATCTGCCAAACGGATCAAATGCCTTTGACTGCAGTTTGAACTGCTTCACCTTCATGACCAAGTCATCATAGTCTCCGTTATTTTTGAGTGTATCAATATAGTCATGTATTTTTTGTATGATATCATTATGGACATCATTGACAGCATTTGTATCAAGACCTATCTGTGTGAGCAGATGTACTAACTTTAATAATGATGTCAGATAATTTTGTATTCTTACCGTTCTTATTTCATAGCTTGGTATGCCGAGATTATTGATGAATCGCATCACTTCTGCACGGTCAAAATCATCTTCAGGCGTTTCAATGACAGGCTCATGAACGACAGGGGGAGCAGAATCAGAAACATGAACAGGAGTATTTACAGGAGGATGAGAGGGAGTATGAACAGGAGGTTTTTCAGGGGACTTTTCAGGGGAATGGGTGGGTGAATCTTCCGTTGGAATGTCAGATATACTTATCTGTCCTATTGTTCGGGGAGGAGGATTTCTTGTAGGATTCGCTGTATATGTCCTGCGTTGAGGCTTTTCGGCAGATTCCCCTTCGACATCTGTTGGAATATTTCCGCCTTCTGCATTCTGAAGTGCATCAGCAATATCATTTACCGTTTCCCTGTCAAAATACGGCAGATAAAGATGAACGTCATTCAGGACTTCATCGGAATCGATATGACACTGTAAAGGTGTGCGTATCATCCTGCCGAGAAGCTGTGCAATGTAGGTTGAATCGACAGCTCGGCGGAAAGACATCATTGTCTCCGCTCTCGGACAATCCCATCCTGTTGAAAGATTTTCCTTGAAGAAAACTACTTTTATTCTCTTGTTTTCGGAAATGCTTGAAGGCTCGATATACGGTACTGTCAGGTTGTTTATTTTTATGTCAGAGGAAGATGTACCGAAGGTATGAACGACTTCGCCTTCGGAAAATTGGAAGCCTGTTCGTTCTTCTATTTTTCGCAGACAGTCATCGAGATCGGTATCGGATATATCTTCGCCTGTGCCGTTGAGGACTTGGATGACGAATACAGGATTAACCTGTTCATTGAGAGACTGGTCTGTGCAGTATTTTGACCAGTGATCCCATTTTTCCTTCCAGTTATCTGCCGCCGCCTGTAAAATAGCCATATCCTTGTTCATGGTGCTTTCTTCGGGATAGGTGATGATGATCCTGTCCTTGAGAAGACCTGATGAACGTACTTCCTGTGCAGTGATGACAGTTTTGTGAATAGTGGAAGTAGTTCCTTTGACAAGATTATTGAAACGTGCAGGGGTAGCGGACATACCAATTACAACGGGCATTGGAGGGATATGGTCTTCGGGACTGCCCTTGATGAATTTCTGCATGATTGTAGTAGCCTTGCTTGCGGCGTTCTTGTCGTTCATGCCACGATGGGCTTCATCGATGATGAAATAGAGACGGTCACTTTTTTCCCTGACGGTATTGGCAATGGTCTGCCATATCGTGTATGTACGACCATCTCCCTGTTGGGTAAGATTGGAGGTTTTCGACAGCTTTTGGGTATTGAGAAAATAGATATGCCCGTCATCAAAAAGGGGTTTGTCGAAGGATTCATCTGCAACGGTCACACATTGACTGATATTGATCCTGTCCGCCTTGAGAATGAGTTTCATGCGGGACTGTTCGTTAAGCTGCGGAGAATCCGACAGCCATATAAAAATCGCTTCAGGCTGTTCAAAGACATTTTCGTCACCGAAAAATACAGATTCGATAAGAGAAGCCATTACAATTGTCTTGCCTGCACCTGTGGGAGCGGTAAAGGATATGACTTGAGGCACTTTGGTCATATTGTAGCTTCTGACAGCATCTGCCGACTTGATGCGGAGATCGGTGACAGCCTTTTGCTGAAAATCAAACAAATTTACTTTCATAGTTACTTCACCACATTTATTCTGAAATTATCAAGATAATTCTTGTATAACTGATAGGTCTGCTTTGATTCAAAGCCTCTTATCATGTCACGGTAGGCATTTGCGGAGTCGGTCACAATAAAGAGCGTCTGAATTTCGGGATTCTGTTCCAACTCGGTGACGAAGCGGTCAAACGCCGTTTCGTTGATGAGTACAGCAAATTGATTTTGCGGAAGTACAAGCATATCGGGCAGTTCATCGCCGTCAAGAACAGGGCATTTTCCGACAGCCCCCGACTTCATCCAAAGCACCGACAGCAATTCCCTGAACTGCCTTCCGAGAGCGACAAGATTTTTATCCAAGAAATCAAGTTTGAAATAAGCGGCATTCGCCTTGAAGCCGTCAGCCATGGGGATATCACTGCCGAGATAATTTCCCTTGAGGGCATTGCCGTTGATATCATGACCTTCAATACTGCAACGGGTGCGTTCCCAAGTGACATAGCGTGCAATGCCGAGTTTTTCCCATTCTTCATCACAGGGCTTGTAGCCTTTTTTTGTCAGGGCTTTGGCTTCATCAGCCGAGACCTCGTTGTTGGTCACCATGATACATCTTCTTTTACCGCCGTCTTCCGCATTCAGCAGGTTTACGGCATGGAGGGTTGTACCCGAACCTGCAAAAAAGTCTACTATCAGGGCATTGGGCTTATTCGCAACAAAAAAGTTGATTGCATCTTTTACAGCATACAAAGATTTGGGATAAGAAAACCTTATTTCAGGAAAATAGGCATTTAAAAGCATTGAACCATTAACTCGAGCATCGTGTGATGTTTGTACCCACATTGATACTGGTCTTTTGGGTTTGTCTAATTCTCCAACAATTAGTGTACCATCATCGTTTGTTCCTTGATTTGTTCCAGCTGGTTCGGTTGAATCTTCTCTTACTTGTTCAGAGCCTTCATCGGAGCCTGCTTTGTCTGATTCTTTATCAGTTGATCCTGATTCATCAGAGGATGGTGTTCCAGCGTTATCACTTTTATTATCACTTGATCCTGATTCATCAGTGGATGATGATCCAGCATTATCACTTAATCCTTCTGATTCTTTAATGCCTGAATCTTTTGGTGGAGGAATTCCTTCTGTGGTTATAGATGTAGTTAAGAATCCTGGTAAGACAAATGCTTCCACAGCTTCCACACCATCAATTTTAACAACAGTTTGTTCAAAAGCTATAGGTTGATCTTGAAGTTTTTCGAATATTAAGACATCAAATGTTAAAATATTTCCTTCAATTTTAAGAATTTGGAATAATAATTGAATTCCGTTAAAGATCAAATCAAATGTTTTACCTTCTGCGATTCCTTCATTTAATTTATCTAAGGTTAATTTAAATTCAAAATATCCTTTATCAACAGTGCTAAAATCAAACGAGTCCATATTTACTTGAGCGAGTGATGGTGGTTCTTGTTTAGATTTATCTTTTGATGGATCATTTGCTATAATGTCATCAGTCAATTTAGGATTTAATAAAGTTTCATCAGTTGGAAGACCTGCTACTTCATCACACGAGGCTATTGCTATCGATATGAAATTTATTGTTGGTTCAGCAAAACTACAAATAAATTCAGCTTGTTTTATAAGTAAATCACCGAGTTCTACTGCTTCTTTAATTGTACATTTTGCTTCAACAGGTGTACCTTTACCTTGTTCAGTAATTAAAAAGATCATAAAGGTAAATGAAAAATCTATAGGGATATCTTGAGTTGTTAAGCCGAAGAAACTGAAAGTAAAATCTGTTGGATTAAAGCCACTAACTTGCCTAAATGAGAGACGAACTTCAGATTTTCCTTTATCTAATATGATAGATGATAATTCATTGCTATCACTTAATAAGCCTGCTTCGGCGGATGATGATCCAGCGTTATCACTTTTATTATCACTTGATCCAGCATTATCACTTAATCCTTCTGATTCTTTAATGCCTGAATCTTTTGGT
>CAMHPW010000166.1 GCA_946187095.1 uncultured Clostridia bacterium
AGATAGTTGGATTATTTGATGAAGTGATAACGGTTTCCCCGAACAATCCGAGAAAAATGAGTGCAGAGGAATTGGCAGATATCATTCGTGGATTCGGTGTAAAGTCGAGTACAGAGAATGATTATGAGAAAGCGTATCAAAAGGCACTTTTAAAGGCAGGAAGTGACAAAGCTGTGATAATATTCGGTTCACTTTATCTTTCGGGTGATATGCGTAAAATTATAAAAAATCTGTAAATATTTTTAAATAATTTGCAATAAAGACTTTACATTGAAAGAAAAAAGTGCTAAAATTGATTGTGTGCAGTATGTAAATACTGTAGATTTATACAAGTCATTTTTAAAAGACCTGTCGGGCATAGGCAGGTCTGAAAATAAAAAGGAGGACTTTCCAAATGATTACCAGAAAAAAGAAAACGATGGATGGTAACAATGCAGCGGCTCATGTAGCATATGCGTTTACAGAAGTTGCAGGCATTTACCCCATCACACCGTCAAGCCCCATGGCAGACTATGTTGATCAGTGGTCAGCACAGGGTTTGAAGAACATTTTCGGAACAACTGTAAAAGTTCAGGAAATGCAGTCAGAAGCAGGTGCCGCAGGTACCGTTCACGGCTCTCTTAATGCAGGTGCTTTGACAACTACTTTCACTGCTTCGCAGGGACTTCTCTTGATGATACCGAATATGTATAAAATAGCAGGTGAACTGCTTCCGAGCGTATTCCATGTATCGGCAAGATGCGTTTCTTCACACGCCCTGAACATTTTCGGCGACCATTCAGACGTATATGCCTGCCGTCAGACAGGTTTTGCTATGCTCGCTGAAACAAATCCTCAGGAAGTTATGGACTTGGCAGCAGTTGCTCATCTTGCAACTATCGAAAGCAGAGTTCCGTTTATCAACTTCTTTGATGGTTTCAGAACTTCACATGAAATTCAGAAAATAGATATATGGGATTATAAAGACCTCGCTGAAATGTGCGATATGGATGCTGTAAAGGCGTTCAGAAAGAGAGCAGTCAATCCTGAACGTCCCGTAATGCGTGGTTCACATGAAAACGGCGATATCTTCTTCCAGCACAGAGAGGCTTGCAACAAGTTCTATGATGCAGTGCCTGAGATCGTTGAGAAGTATATGGCTAAAGTAAATCAGAAGCTTGGCACAGATTATAAGCTGTTCAACTACTACGGTGCAGAAGATGCAGAGAGAGTTATTGTTGCTATGGGTTCAATCTGTGACGTTGCAGAAGAAGTGATAGATTACATGAATGCTCAGGGCGAAAAAGTAGGTCTTGTAAAAGTAAGACTGTACAGACCGTTCAGAGCTGACAAACTTGTTGAAGCTATTCCTGCAACCTGCAAGAAGATCGCTGTACTTGACAGAACAAAAGAGCCTGGTGCATTGGGCGAACCTTTGTATCTGGACGTTGTTGCGGCATTGGCAGCACAGGGCAGAAATATCAAAGTAGTAGGCGGCAGATATGGTCTTGGTTCAAAGGATACACCTCCTTCAAGCGTATTTGCAGTATATGAAGAATTGGCAAAAGACACTCCTAAAGCATATTTTACACTTGGAATCAATGATGATGTAACATATCTTTCATTGGAAGAGAAGCCGGCTCCGAATACAGCGGCAGAGGGTACTATCGAGTGTAAGTTCTGGGGACTTGGCGGTGACGGTACAGTCGGTGCAAATAAGAACTCTATTAAGATTATCGGTGACTATACACAGAAGTATGTGCAGGCATACTTCCAGTATGACTCAAAGAAAACAGGCGGTATCACAATATCTCACCTGAGATTTGGTGATAAGCCTATCAAGAGTCCGTATTATATCAACAAGGCTGACTTTGTAGCTTGTCATAACCCGTCATATATTCTCAAGGGCTATAAGATGGTTCAGGACGTTAAGCCCGGCGGTGTATTCCTTATCAACTGTCAGTGGACTCCCGAAGAGCTTGACAAGCACCTCAATGCAGAAACAAAGCAGTATATCGCAAAGAATAATATTCAGCTTTATACAGTTAATGCAATTGATCTGGCTGCACAGATCGGCATGGGCAAGCGTACAAATACGATTCTTCAGGCTGCATTCTTTGCATTGGCAAAGGTTATGCCTATTGAAGAGGCTGTACAGCACATGAAAGACGCTGCAACAAAGTCTTATCTGAAAAAAGGTCAGGACGTTGTTGACATGAACCATAAGGCTATTGATGCAGGTGTTACGGCATTCGTTAAGATAGACGTTCCTGCTGAGTGGGCAAATGCGGAAGATGCGAAAGCAGAAAGCAAGCTTACAGGAAATCCCAAGACCGTTAAGATGGTTGAGAACATTCTTGAGCCCGTTGACAAGATGGACGGCGATTCTCTGCCGGTATCTGTATTTGTTGACCATGCAGACGGTACATTTGAACTTGGTGCATCCGCTTATGAGAAGCGTGGCGTTGCCGTAATGGTACCCGAATGGAATCCTGAAACTTGTGCAAAGTGTAACAAGTGTTCATTTGTATGTCCTCACGCTACCATCAGACCTTTTGCTATGACAGCAGAAGAAGCTGCCAATGCTCCGGCTAATACAAAGATAGCTCCCAAGCCTGTCATCAAGACAGATTATAAATATACATTGGCAATATCCCCAATGGATTGTATGGGCTGCTCCGTATGCGTAGGCGTATGTCCGACCAATTCACTCAAGATGGTTGCCCGTGAAACACAGGACGACCAGCAGGCAGTATTTGATTACTGTGTTGCCAATGTTACAGAGAAAGCAGAAGTTGCCAATCCTGCAACCGTGATCGGCAGCCAGTACAAACAGCCGCTGCTTGAATTCTCAGGTTCATGTGCAGGCTGTGCAGAAACATCTTATGCACGTCTTGTTACACAGCTCTTTGGTGACAGAATGTACATTTCCAATGCTACAGGCTGTTCATCAATCTGGGGCGGACCTGCCGCAACCTGTCCTTATACAGTAAACAAAGAGGGACATGGACCTGCATGGGTTAACTCACTCTTTGAAGATAACGCAGAGCATGGTTATGGTATGTATCTCGGTCAGAAAGCAATCCGTGCAAGACTTATCGAGGACCTTGAAAAGATAGCCGCAGGCGAAAAGACACCCGACAGCGTAAAGGCTGCAATCGCAGAGTTTATGGCTACAAAAGATGACGGTGCAAAGAATACGGCTGCAACAAAGGCAGTAATAGCAGAGCTTGAAAAGTTGGATTGTGACTGTCCCGCAAGACTTGATGTTCTTGAAAATAAAGAATATCTTTCAAAGAAATCTATCTGGATATTCGGCGGCGACGGTTGGGCATATGATATTGGCTTTGGCGGCGTTGACCATGTACTTGCATCCGGTGAAGATGTGAATATCATGGTATTCGATACAGAAGTTTATTCAAATACAGGCGGACAGGCTTCCAAGGCTTCACAGATCGGTCAGGTTGCACAGTTTGCAGCAGCAGGTAAGGCTATTGCTAAGAAGAGTCTTGCAGATATCGCTATTTCTTACGGCTATATCTATGTTGCACAGATCGCAATGGGTGCAGATCAGAATCAGACATTGAAAGCAATCAGAGAAGCTGAGGCATATCCGGGACCGTCACTTATCATTGGTTATGCACCTTGCGAAATGCACTCCATCAAAGGCGGCATGAAGAATTGTCAGGCTGAAATGAAGAAGGCAGTTGAATGCGGTTACTGGAATATGTTCAGGTATAATCCGCTGCTCAAGGCAGAAGGCAAGAATCCGTTCACGCTTGACAGTAAAGAGCCTAAGACATCCTATCGTGACTTCATCATGGGCGAAGCTCGTTACAGTGCATTGACACGTTCCTTCCCTGCAAGAGCAGAAGAACTGTTCCAGAAGGCAGAAGAAAAGTCCGTTGCAAGATATGAAGAACTCAAAGAACGTTCACAGGGCTGATTTTTTAGGAATTTAGTCATATAAAAATAAACTCTCCTGTTTGAAAGAACAGGGGAGTTTATTGTGCTTTTAACAAAATTTATGATAGTGTATTGACATTTTTTTGAAAAAAGTGTATAATCAGTATAAGATTTTTAGAGCGTTTTTAATGCAGGAGGTATTCACAATGAAAAAATTCTGGATAATATTCATATCAGTAGCAGGCGGACTTGCATTGCTTGCCGGAGCAATAACGAC
>CAMHPW010000167.1 GCA_946187095.1 uncultured Clostridia bacterium
CGCCACTTGAATAGCTGTATCGGAGCAGTTTCAAGAACATGACCGCCCTACGCAAATCGTAATCCTGAACGCTTTTTGTATAAAGTTCCGCAATTTCTTCCGACAGAATTTCGGGGAGAATGATTTTTGTCAGTTCCGTTTCTTCCGAAAGAAACCTCGTATCGAATTTTTCTTTCTTGAAAAAATCACGAATGACCATAAAATCGTCCCTTGCATTCAGCGTCAAAAAACCAAGCTCTTTGATGAATGCCATCGGCCGCTCTCGCATACAGCGAAAAAGGTTTACAAGATTTTTGTTGTAATCGTTGTAAACCTCGAATTTATCGGGCTTTTGCTTTCCGAGTAAAACCGCACCCGAACCGCCAAACGGCTCGATATACCGTTCATAGTGCAGTGGAAATTTTCCGTAAATGACAGGCAGTATTGAAGTTTTGTTGCCTACCCAACTGATGGGTGTCCTTATAGCTATCTCCTCCCAACAAAAAAAGACCGATATAATCGCATTTTTTACGATTGATACCGGTCTGATGTTTTATTCTGTTTTTTCTTTTTCTGATGTTCGTCATCGAAACGCTTGTAAAATTCTTCCATGCTGTCATCGGCTCTCGAAGCAGCCTGCATAAGCGACATTCCTATTGCACCTATCAAAAAGCCTGATGCCATGCCAAGAATAAACCAGATCATACATTCATCACCACACTTTCTGCATTTTCAACATCTTCGCCTGTATCCTCATCAACGCTTGTGATATGCACATAATCATCAAGCACATTGAGAGCCTCGCTGTAACTGCCGCACTGATAGACTTTACTGCACATTTCCTTTGATTCAGCCACCATGCCGTTGTCAATAAGCGTCTTTTTGGCAATTCCCAAGAGATTGAAGATATTGCCGTTTGCACCTATCAATGCACAGTCGGGCTTGAATTTTTCGGTACTTTCCACAAAACCGCCAAGCCTGTTGTCAACATAGTCCGACAGCCATGTGCCGCCAAACTGTCCGTGTGTCTGCAATCTCCACATCGCCAGTTTTCCGATATTTATCTCGACATCTTCAAACGGAAACAGCAGATTTGTCAAGCCGTCTTTTTTGAAAGACATCACATTTTTGAACCTCGTCCCATTCATAAGAATATTTTGGTCGGTCAAAATATCGTTGATGCCGTTTTCCCATTCCTGCAAATCACCGCCACAGCCCTGAAGAACAAGTCCTTCCTTGTCTTTCATGCAGCGAAGTTCCTTTATCGAAACTTTTCTCATTAAAAACTCACGCTTTCATCATTATTTTTTTCTTTAAGTTCGGATATATCTTTCTTGATAGTATCCAACTTTTTGTTCACATCACGCTGATAGGAGTGATATGCGGTCAGTGCGGAAGTTACGACAAGCGAAATTCCTGCACCCACAATCATTCCCATAAACACAGCCAACAAAATATCCATTTTCAGCAGCCTCCCAAATTCATTTTATTTACTTCTTCGCAGTCCGGTTCACAAACCTCGTCCACATCATCAAAAGGCACAGGACAGTACAACGGCTGATTTCTTGCAGATATAATGCCGTAGTCGCTGAATTTCGCATGGAGCTTTTTCAAAAGCATTTGATCCGCAGTGTCGGAAAGTGTGTCATAAAGCCAAGCTACATCAAATCTGCTGTCCAGAAAGTGCATTAGATATGCCTGAAAAAAGTCCGGCTCTGCATAGGCATACGGCTCAATTTCGTAATCGGAAATATTTTTTGCCGTTTCAATGACTTCATCAAGGTCGCTGATTTTTTCTGCCTGCAAGACCGCCTTGAAAGCAACTCTCTGCCTTTCCGACATCGCCATGAAAGCCTTTGCGACTGCATTCAGCTTTGTGAAATTCTCCGTTTTATAAAAGTATGCACTTTTTATCTGCGGAATAGCCGTTTCATAGCCGATACATCTGCCATTTTCAAACTCCCTTTTTTCAGTCGGCAAGTTTATCCATTTTTCTTCCGAATCTTCGGACATAATCAGAAGTCTGAATGCCGATTTCAAATCGCTGTAATCCTTTTTCTGCTGTTCATCGGGCTTGTAAACATTCGGCATTTTGAAATCTGCCGTTTCATAGTAGCTGCCCTCATAGAATATTCCTTTTTTCTGTAACATTCTCGTCTGTGCAATCTGCTTTTTGTCGAGATAATAAGCATTTTGTTCGGTCACTTCAACAATGCCGTCTGTCATTCTTCGGTCGATAAGCATTTCGCCCAGACTTTCGGTATTTTCAATGCCACCGTAACGGACAACATTTTCCAGACCGTAAGTCATATTTATCAGTTCCAAAAGCGAAACTCCATCTTCATAAAAACCCTGTTCTTTTCTGTACAAAAACAGTGCATTCAGCTTTTCAAGGCTGTTGTAGTCATCTCTGTACAGTTCTTCCAATTTCTCTGCAAGCATATTGAGTTCCCAAACATTGATTCCGTCAATCAGCGTATCGGCAAATTCGGGCAGATACAGCGAATTTATCACGGAAATATCCATAGCCGCATCTCTGTCGGTTGCCCTTACTTTTTGCAGTGCGTCATAAACAGCACCGTCCGATGCCGGAAGTTCAAGCTGTGAATAAAAATATTTTCTGTTCAGCGGATTAACCGCACAAAGTTCTATCACTGTTTTGTCGGTTTGATAATCCATTTCTCAATACATCCCTTTCCCAAATATTTTTTATAACCTGTCCGACAGCCATCACAACATCTACTGTCACAGCATTTCCTGCCATTCTGTAAAGCTTGCTGTCGGACATTCCCGTTGCGGCAACCTTGTCAAATTGCCAATCTTTGAATCCCTGCAACCTCCAGCACTCACGAGGTGTCAGCTTTCTGATTCGCCCGATGTGATAATCTTCGTTTTCGTCAAAGAAAATCAAGGCAAATTTTTCGGGATCGTCCATGTCCAAAGGCTGAATCTCCTCAACAAACACTCCACTGTGTTCACCTTTGTGAGTGCCGATTCCCGAATCCTGACGGGCGGTAATGCACCTTGCAATCTCCGTGAATTTCGGATCGGGGTTCATATCCACACAGTAACAAGCCTGTGTGCTGCTTGTGGTCAGTGTGTGGGCGATTTGGCTGCCCACACGACCACGCCTTGAATTCTGGTCTGCAAATGCGGTGTCTATGCTGTCACCGGGGAAGGCGATTTGATAACCGTCTTTTGTTTTTGAGATAATCGGCAAGCCGTTTCCCTCAATGAGATACAGTCCCGTTTTACCGCCGACACCGCCTGCTTCGCTCGTCAGAGTAATGCTTGTGCCGTCAGCCGAGTAAACCCTCATGCCCTGCGTAAAGTTTCCTTTGTACAGGAGTTTCTGCACTTGCCTGCGTAAAAGAAAGTACTTCTCCGCAACATTTTTCTCCAAGACATCCGACAATGTACACACGATTTCGGGATTGGGGAACTTTGAAATTTTTGCTGTTAAGCACCTGCCATGCGACACTATACCCCAATCCATCCAGTGCAGAGAGGATTGTTTCAAACGTCTTGCCTTTGTCATGATCAAGAATTCCTTGGACGTTCTCAAGGAGTAGAAACTCAGGTCTTTTAACGGCAGCAATCCTTGCAATCTCAAAAAACAATGTTCCGCGAGTGTCGTCAAATCCTTTTCGTGCTCCTGCGATAGAGAATGACTGGCAAGGAAATCCTCCGCAAATAAGGTCGATATCGGGTAACTGTTCGGGTACGATTTTGGTTGCATCTTCAAAAAACAATTCACCTTCCGTATTATACATAGCTTCATATGCTTGTCGGGCATACTTGTCAATTTCACAGTATCCCACACATTCAAAACCGCCTATGGCTTCGAGTGCGGAACGGAAACCGCCGATTCCTGCAAACATATCAAAATATCTGATCGGCATAGTTCATCCGACCGCCTGCAGAATTTTTTATCACGCTCCTTACAAATTCATTTTCATACCGTCATTTTCTTCTGACTGTAAATCCATCTTTTCGGCTTCAACCTCCGAATCGGTCAACTTGCGGAAATCGTCTATATTGGGAATTACTCCCAGAGTTCTGCCGTTGTCCCACTTCGGATGAATCGTGCCTGCATCGTCCACCAGCATGACAGTTCCTCTTGTGCCTGACGGTACGGGTGCATAAGGATCGTCCATGCCGATAAGCTGAA
>CAMHPW010000168.1 GCA_946187095.1 uncultured Clostridia bacterium
CTCTGAAGAACGAAACATAGGAATGCCAAAAATAATCTTTTAAGCGGACTTTATAACGGCAAATATCTCATGCCGATTATCGTTGACAGGGATACAAAACTGGACGGTCTGGAAGAAAGTACCCTCAAAGCGATTCATTCACAAAGCGGTACAGCCGTAACAATTGCCGCCATTAAAACAGATGACAATATCATTGTCCCCGTTTTCACGGACTGGACGGAATTCAGCCGCTTTGACAAAAACAAACAATGTCCCGGAAATATCATTGATTTCAGGGATATCGCCTATCTCTGCACACAGGGCGAAAAAGTTTCCATCAATCCTTTCGGATTCAATATGGTGATAGACATGAATTCGCTTGCGGCTATCATGAATGCAGGCGGAAATACACAGCCTGCCCCCACTGCAGAAGAACCGCCTGTCGAAGAACCGTATGAAAAATATGCGGAAGAAATCCCTGCCGAAGAACCGTATGAAGATGACACGGAAGAACAAATCTCACTGTTTGATTTAAGTTCCGTACCGAATGAGCTGATACAGACACTTATGTATTTCATGTCGAATAACGAAAGCGTACACAGTGCCTATCTCAAGGGCATGGAACAGGGTGAACAGACAAGTTATCTCGTTGTCATTGACTTTGACGGTGACGACTCACAGTTCAATGACCTGACTGCACAGATATCCCAATATACAGAAGGCGTGCCGATCAATTTTGCCCTGTATGAAAGCGAACTCGGACAGGCTGCCGCAAACGGTGCTTATCCGTTCTATCAGAAATAAACGGAGGAATACAACATGATTTTTCAGGGAATGAAAGAGATCGGCAACTGGATGATGGTAGAATACCACTCCACATGGGGTTACGGCTATGACTTCATGCTCGATGCCGCTCAGGTCATCATAGACAGCGATTTCAAAGAGAATACACAGCGTTTTGCCGTGGCGGAAATAGCAGGTGCCGAAGATCAGGAAAGACTGACAGAACTCAAAGCCGAAAATTATATCATCCGCAACTGCGACACCTCCACAAGAGAACACGGCGTATTAACCGTTTCGGGCATGAGTGATATCATGGAATGTCCCATACAAATCGTATTTTTCAATCAGACAAATATCGTAAGATTATTCTGTCCTTTCAAAAAATACTTCGAGATTCACGGCGAACACGCCTTTGACAACTACATGAACAGCATTGAGATCAAAGCCTACTGCAAAGATGCCGTCAGAAAATCGAAAATGGAAAATTGAAAACAAATAATGGAGAGTGAAATCAAATTTTACTCTCCGTTGTTTTTGGAAATTTAATACAAAATGTATGAATAAATTTCAGGAAAGGGCTTGCATTTTTGGAAAGTATATGCTATAATTTCAAAGTCGCATGAATTGCGGCAAAAGAGTTGGTGTTGATGACGTTGAGGGTACACCCGTTCCCATACCGAACACGGAAGTTAAGCTCAATGGTGCCGAAGATACTTTGTTGGTGACGACACGGGAAAATAGGAAGATGCCGACATACAAACAACCGTCCGTCAGGGCGGTTGCTTTTTTATCTCCAAAAGGCAGACACTTCTCAAAAGTGCCTGCCTTTTTTAAGTGGTCTGCTGCGGGGGAGTTTTTTCATCATAAAAAGTATTCTTGATAAATGAACATTCCATCGGCTGTACCATCGGCGGAAACTGCGAGGGCAATACACGGTTCGGCAATTCCGAGGGCGGTTCAATGCCTGTAATATCAACAGGCAGACCTGTTCCGAATGTCATGGTATCATTAAGCGGATTTCTTTTTCTTATCATAAATTACACCTCTCCCGATTATTATTGTACAGATATTTTTTCAATATACATTTTCGGGGGAGAGAATTTTGAACAAAAGATTTTTATTTTTGTGTATATGCAGTGCGTGTATCGGAACGGTGCTGTCAGTGATGTTTTCGTTTGACAGCCGTATCCAAAAACGTGCCGAATACAGCGGAGAAGTTTACAGCTTATCTCTTGAAAATGAGGAAGACATGAAAAGAATTGCACAATTTTTCGATATATCCGTGACAATGCCGTCTGAATGTGAAAATATACGGATTCCCATGCGATTCAACGAAGTGTATGAAAATTACAACAAACTTCAGTATGATATGGGTATGAATCTTGAAAATTTCAAAGGAGAGAAATGTATTTTATACACTGCCGATATCGATGAAAATACCGTGATCCACATGATCTCATGGAACGGTCAGTTCATCGGAGGGGATATTTCTGACAGGGAGCTTCACGGAAATATCATGTCACTTTCAGGAAAATCCGCTTGACAGTGTTTTTTTACTGTGATATCATATCAGTTAGAATAATTGGGATTGAAAAAAATTTCCATGTGAAAAGGAGTCTGAAAAAATATGCTGTTGGACAGATTTTTGCCAAGAATAGAATTTGATTCATACGAGGACTTCAAACAGAATTACAAAGTGAATGTTCCCGAAAATTTCAATTTCGGCTTTGATATAGTTGACGCATGGGCACAGCAGGACGAAAATAAAAAAGCACTTGTCTGGTGTAATGACCATGGTGAAGAAAAAATATTTACATTCAAAGATATCAGCCGTCTTTCCAATCAGGCGGCAAATTATTTCAGATCGCTCGGCATCAAAAAGGGCGATGTCGTTATGCTGATCATGCGCAGAAGATGGGAATACTGGATATGCGTTGTCGCTCTGCATAAACTGGGGGCTGTGACGATCCCCGGAACTTTGCAGCTTACCAAAAAAGATATTGTCTATCGTGCCAATGCCGCAAAAGCAAAGGCTATTGTATGTGTACATGATGATTTTGTCATTACGCAGGTGGAAAAATCCGTTCCCGAACTGGAAACAATGAAACATCGCATTGTTGTAGGCGAAAAACAGGACGGCTGGCTGTATTTTGAAGATGAAATCGCAAAATGTTCCGACATATTTGAACGTCCGACAGGTGACGAGGCGACAAAGAGTACAGATACCATGACAGTGTATTTCACATCGGGTACAACAGGTATGCCCAAAATGGTACAGCACTGTTTTTCCTATCCGCTGGGACATATCGTGACGGCAAAATACTGGCATCAGGTACAGGAAGATAAACTTCACATGAGTGTGACGGATTCGGGCTGGGCAAAATTCAGTTGGGGCAAGATTTACGGTCAGTGGATATGCGGTGCCGTGATATTTGCCTATGACATGGACAAATTCATCCCTGCCAAACTGCTTGAAAAAATGTCGCAGTATAAAATAACAACCTTCTGTGCACCGCCTACCATGTACAGATTCATGCTTCTGGAAGATGTGGCAAGCTATGACCTGTCATCCATACAGCACTGGACAACCGCAGGTGAACCCCTTAATCCCGAAGTCAATGCCAAGTGGTTCCGGTTTACAGGGCACAATATCTATCAGGGATTCGGTCAGACAGAGGGAACGGTGCTTTTGGCGGATTTCCAGTGGGACGAAATCAAAGTAGGTTCCACGGGCAAGCCGTCACCTCTGTATGATATCCGACTTCTTGACAATGACGGCAAGGAAGTCGGAGTAGGTGATGAAGGCTCTATCTGTATCATGGACGTAAAGAACAATCCCCCGACAGGCTTGTTTACAGGATATTATCTCAATGAAGAAATGACCAAAGAAAAGCTGTTGGGCGAATATTATGATACCTGTGACATGGCATGGCGTGACAGAGAGGGTTATTACTGGTTTGTCGGCAGAAATGATGATGTTATCAAGTGTTCAGGCTACAGAATAGGACCTTTTGAAGTAGAGAGTGCCCTGCTGGAACATGATGCGGTAGTCGAATGTGCGATCACAGGCGTACCCGATCCTGTTCGTGGACAGGTCGTTAAAGCAACTATCGTTCTCAAGAAAAATTATCAGCCGAGTGAGGAACTCATCAAAGAACTGCAGAATCATGTAAAGAAATCGACAGCCCCCTACAAATATCCGAGAGTGATCGAATTTGTCGATGAACTCCCCAAGACCATCGGCGGAAAGATCAAAAGGGCACAGATAAGACATGAAGATGAAGAAGCCGTCCGTGTGAAAGACAAATAACGGCTGTTGCTTTTCTTTTAAGCTATAAATGAGCAAATTTGAAAGTTGCACAAAAAAACGTCTATGCGGCTGTCGCC
>CAMHPW010000169.1 GCA_946187095.1 uncultured Clostridia bacterium
GAAAATCCCAATGCCGTATTCTGTGCCGAAATATTCCTCACCAATGCGGATGATGAACTCAATATCACTCCCGAAGAAGTCGTCAATTCCGTACATGAATTCTGGAAAAATTAAAAACTGCCTGTCCGCTGAAAAAACGGACAGGCAGTTTTTTTATTCGCATTTATCGCACTTTGAAACGGGGCAGCTATCGGGAATCTCGGGCATTTCATCACCTGTTATCATTGCTTTGATAACCTTGCGGTGTACATAGACCATTACAAGACTTAATGCCGCTATGAATCCGCATACGAAACTGAAAAATTTCTCCACTTGAATTCACCTCTTTTATATATCGAATTTCGCCAACTGCTCTTTGACGATTTTCTTAATCTCGCCAGCCGCATTGTCAAGACTGATATCGCCCTTGAATGACTTGTCACGGAATGAAACTTCCACTACGCCACGTCCGAGCGTTTTCGGGCTTATTACCACTCTTACAGGTACACCCAGCAAATCCGCATCTGCAAACATCACGCCTGCACTGACTTTTCTGTCATCAAAGATAACTTCCACGCCCATATCCTGCAATGTTTCATACAAACCGTTTGCGGCTTTTGCCACTTCTTCATTATCGGGACGTATCGCACACATATGAACCTGCCACGGTGCTATCGACATAGGCCATATAGGTCCGTTTGCGTCATGCTTTGCCTCACATACGGACGCTGCCAGTCTGCCTACGCCTATGCCGTAACAGCCCATGATGGGATACTGCGGCTTGCCGTCTTTGTCTATATACTGCATTTCCATAGCCTTTGTATATTTCGTGCCAAGCTGGAATATATTGCCTACTTCGATACCTCTGCACAAACTTATCGTTTTCTTGCCGCAGCAGGGACAGATTCCGCCCTGATATGCCTTTGCAAAATCATTGTATTCAACAGGCTTATCCAAATCCCTTTCAAGATTCACTCCTGTATAGTGATAATTTTCTTTATTCGCACCGCATACCATGCTTTTCATGCCTTTGAGCGAATTATCAAACAGCACTGTGCCGTTTTTCTTGAAATTCAGATTCAACGCACCTACAAAACCATAGCAAATGCCTGTATCTGTACTGTTGTCATCGGGAATGATTTCTTCATGCAGATAATTCTGCACCTTTGTTTCATTGACTTCCAGATCGCCCCTTACGAATACAACAACAGGTTCAAGGGAATTTTTCTTCAGGAACATGACTGCTTTACAAGTTTGTTCGGGCTTTATCGAAAGAAATTCACACAAATCTTCTATGGTCTTGCAATGCGGTGTTTCCACACATTTCAATTCCTGTACTTCACCCTCAATATCTTCAACAATACATTCCGCTACTTCCATATTCGAGCGGAAATCACATTCATCACATATAACGAGTCTGTCCTCGCCTATTTCCGTGATCAGCATGAATTCATGAGCGATCTTGCCTCCCATCATGCCGCTGTCCGACTGTACGGAGATGACTTCTGGCACACCTGCACGGGCAAATATCCTTTCATATGCTTTATGGCATTTTTTATAGTAATCTTCCAGATCTTCCTGTGACGTATGGAATGAATAGGCATCTTTCATGGTGAATTCTCTTACTCTTATCAAACCGCCTCTGGAACGGGGTTCATCACGGAATTTTGTCTGTATCTGATACACCATAAAGGGATAATTCATATAGGATTCCGCTGTATGTCTTGCCAGATGTACGACGGCTTCTTCATGCGTCATGCCAAGCACCATGTCAACGCCGCCTCTGTCCTTGAATCTCAGCAATTCAGAACCGACACTTTCAAATCTGCCCGACTCTTTCCAGAGCGTTGCCGGAATCGCTACAGGCATCAACACTTCCTGTCCGTCAATCCTGTTCATTTCCTCACGGATAATTTTTTCAATTTTCTTGACAATTCTCAATCCGGGCGGCAAAAGGGAATAGATTCCTTCACCTACTCTTTTCATATATCCGCCACGTATCATAAATATATGGCTGTCTATTTTACATTCTGCTGGCGTTTCCTTGAAACGCTGTCCCAACATTGCCGAAATCTTCATAAATAAACTTCCTTTCCAAAAAATTACGCTTTGAATAAAGTGCCGACAGGCTTTCCCTCTGCCAAGTCATACAACAATTCGGGCTTACTGCTGTTGGCAATAATCATGTCAACCCCTGCATTGTTCGCTATGACAGCGGCATTGAGCTTTGTCAGCATACCGCCTGTGCCGACTTTACTGCCTGCACCGCCTGCCATTTTATATATCTCCTCCGTCACTCCATGCACAATGGGTATAAACTCCGCATCGGGATTGGAACGGGGATTCTTTGTATAAAGTCCGTCAATATCCGACCATATCACAAGCACATCTGCCTTGATGAATGCCGCAACGCTTGCCGAAAGCGTATCATTATCACCGAACATATCGCCCGAATTCTTATTATCTGACGCTATCACATCATTTTCATTGACTATCGGCAATACCCCGTAATTGAACATTTCTTCAAATGAACGGGTGATACTCTCAGCCTTTTCTTTATCCGTCATAACAGATTTTGTCAGCAAAACCTGTGCCACTTTACAATGATATCTGCCAAAGAAATTTTCATACATTGCCATCAGTCCACTCTGTCCCGATGCCGCCAATGCACGTCTTTTTGCGGATTGTTCGGGCTTTTTATTCAGTTCCAGCTTTCCCATACCGACACCCGACGCTCCCGATGATACCAATACTATTTCATGTCCCATGTTCTTGATATCGCATATCACATTCGTCATATTTTCGATATGCCTGTAATTGAGCTGTCCCGAACTGTATGTCAGTGAAGACGTTCCTATTTTGATTACTATTCTTTTCATATCCATATCAATTTATTCTCATCTTTGTACGGTTGATTACCGTTATAGAAGAATGTGTCGAAATCGCCTGCAACAACTCACGGCTGCTGAAATCCGTTACACCCTTGCCTATCTCAACACCTTTTTCATCTATAATGGCAACCGTCGTTTTTCTTTCAAAAGTGCCGTTCACCGTCACTATCCCGACAGACAGCAAACTGCTTGTATTTTTCAAAGCCTGTGCCGCTTTTTTATCCACAACTATCGTACCTGCAATATGCCTGCTTTCTATCGGCAGGGAGATATCACTTGAAAAACGCAATATCTTACTTGTATTGATAAAAGTCGTAAAATACGGCAGTTCTCCCCTTAAACAGATATCATCAATTTTTTCCTGTGAAAACAGATTGCTCACGGTGTACGGGAAATTATATGAAGTCAAAAGCATGGGAATCGGTCTGCTATGACAGTTGACCGCCTTGGCCGCATTGAGTTTCTGTGCCAAATCTTTTTTTCTCGATTCCGAAAACGGTGCCGTTCTGCTTGTATCATAGCAATAAAAAGGCAATGCCTTTCCGTTTTCCAGCGGATCAACTGTATAGAGCATCCCCTTTCTCGAAACGGACACCATGACATCAGCATTGATGGCACAAGCGATTTTTGCGGCAAAGCTGTCTTCATCATCCAATGAATTCTGCGGCAGTTCCTCCATGATGATCGGGATCGTTCTCGGATATGCCTTGAAAAGCCCTTTTATCGTATCGGAAGTCTTTTGCGTAACGGCTTTGAAGCCCTTTGTCTGCGTGACATTCCTGCTGGAATGTATGATATCTTTTATCGCATTCACTTTTGTATTGTCATCAATCGGCTTGAATGCGATATTTTCTATCGACTTCAGCACTCTTTTCAGTTCGCCTGCAACGTCTGCACCGTTTGATGAAATCGAAAAGCCTATCGTCTTTAAGTTATAATTCAGAAAGCCGTCATAGAACAAATTCACGATATCACTGTGTACAACGGAGACCAATGCGGAATATACTCTTGAATCCGCTGTGAGCGTTTCCATCATGCTTTCATGTTCCCTGGAATTTTTCAGGTCAAAATCTTTTCTGCCCCGTTTCATGCCCTGTAAAGCAAAATATTGTTGTCTGGTATTCCTGATAGAATCCGAAACAACAATCACCACACGTTTTTTTGAATCAGAATTGATCAATTCCGCTATGTCTGCAATAAAATTTCTCAAATTTCTTATATTAAACAAACCTGTGTCATACATAAGGCTGCTCAGAC
>CAMHPW010000170.1 GCA_946187095.1 uncultured Clostridia bacterium
GGAGCATTTTGCCGAGATTGCCGTGACCGAGACCAACTTTTCTGTGGTCGGCAACGGAACCGGGAATACAGAAAGCCTGCAAGCCCTCGCCAATAGCGGCGGCAGCGTCAGCAGCACGGCGGCAGCCCTTTTTGATAGCGATAGCTGCACCTACTGTATAAGCCCAACAAGCATTTTCAAAGCATATCGGCTGAATCTTCTTTACCTGAGCATATACGTCAAGACCTGCATCTTTCGTGATTTTTTCAGCTTCTTCAATGGAAGCGATACCATAGCTGTTGAGAACAGCGTTGATCTGGTCGATTCTTCTTTCATATGATTCAAACAGAGCCATTTTATTACTCCTTTCTCGGATCGATTATCCTGGCAGCATCTGCAACACGTCCGTACTGACCTTTCGCCTTTTCCCAAGCCTCATTGGGTTCGAGTCCCTGCTTGATGAAGTCTGTCATTTTGCCAAGGCTTACGAACTGATAGCCGATAACTTCGTCATTTTCATCAAGAGCGATACCTGTTACATAGCCTTCCGCCATTTCAAGATAACGAACGCCCTTTTCTTTTGTAGCATACATGGTACCAACCTGTGATCTCAAGCCCTTGCCCAAGTCCTCAAGACCTGCACCTACTGCAAGACCGTCATCAGAGAAAGCACTCTGAGTTCTGCCGTAAACGATCTGGAGGAACAGTTCACGCATAGCAGTATTGATAGCGTCACAGACAAGGTCTGTATTGAGAGCTTCAAGGATAGTCTTGCCCTGAAGAATCTCGGCAGCCATTGCTGCGGAATGTGTCATGCCGCTGCAGCCGATGGTTTCAACAAGAGCCTCCTGGATAACGCCCTCTTTTACGTTGAGAGTGAGCTTGCAGGCACCCTGCTGAGGAGCACACCAGCCTATGCCGTGTGTAAAGCCTGAAATATCACCGATCTGCTTGGCATGAACCCATTTGCCCTCTTCGGGAATGGGAGCAGGCTCGTGTTTTGCACCCTTTGCAACAGGACACATCATTTCTACTTCTTTTGTGTAAATCATGTGGATCTCCTTTCAAATATTGAAATTTTTGGAATATTGCGAGAATTCCATCCTACTATATTATAATTATTTTTTATCGTAATTTCAACAGTTATTTGAAAAAATTTTTATGGAATTTATGAAATAAGCATTATCAAAATAAAATTGTTCATTCCACATTGCTAATTGCTAATTGCCGATTGATATCAAATCTTCAATGGCATTTTCATAGGCTGTGGGGGGATTCATGTTTTCGATTCTGCCATATAATCTGCCGTCTTTGAAAAGCAGGACTGTCGGCAGGGTATTCACGGCAAATATTTCCGCTATGTCGGGGGATTGTTCGACTTCAACGGCAATAATTCTTGCATATTCATAATATGTGTCGGCAACTTCTTCCAATATGGGTATCAGTGCACGGCAGTGCGTATCAAGTTCGTCATAGAAAAAGGCAAGGACTATACCGTGTTCGATCCTGTGGTCGAAGTCATAGGAATCCGCTTTGATAATATCGTCATTCATTTTCATACACCTCAAATATTTTTCAGAGTAATTAAAAATGGCAAAATTCGCCATACGAAAAGTGATACTATATCTTTACTCAACATGAGCGATACACTTTTCATTTTTTATCATTTTACAATACATATCAGAATATTTCAAGTCGGGAAGTGTAATAAAAGGAAATAAGAGTTCATATAGATGTTGAGAAAAGCATTTATCGAAGAAAGGAATGAAAGCAAAATGACAGGATATTATCCTGAAGGCAGACTTATCAACACGTTGGAGAATCTTGCGGCTTTGCAGTCGGTTTCACAGATCACGGAGGCTTACCATGACGGAAAGATATTGGAAGCAAGGGCTGTCGTATGTGATTCTTCCCATAATCTCATTGTAGACCTCGGCATTATGAAGGGCATTATCCCCCGTGAAGACGGTGCTATCGGTATCCGTGAGGGCACTGTCAGGGATATTGCAGTAATTTCAAGAGTGAACCGCCCTGTATGTTTCGTGATAACGGGCTTTAAAAAAGATGAATACGGCAAAACGTATGCCGTCCTTTCCAGAAGACTGGCACAGGAAAAATGCATGAGAGAATATATATCCCACCTTGAAACAGGTGATGTTATCGATGCAAAAATCACTCATCTCGATTCATTCGGTGCCTTTGCGGATATCGGGTGCGGAATTGTTTCGCTTATCCCGATAGATTCCATCTCCGTTTCGAGAATAGAACACCCCCGTGAAAGATTTTCCGTCGGCATGGAGATAAAAGCCATTGTAAAATCCATTGACAACGGCAGAATCAATCTTACGCATAAAGAATTACTCGGCACTTGGGAGGAAAATGCAAGGAATTTCAGCATCGGTGAAACAGTTGCAGGCATTATCCGTTCCGTTGAGGATTACGGTGCATTTGTGGAACTTGCCCCGAATCTGGCAGGACTTGCCGAAATGAAAGAGGGCATTTATGCAGGTCAGCAGGCAAGCGTTTATATCAAGAATATCATTCCCAGCCGCATGAAGATAAAACTCATTATCATTGATACGTTTGATTATGAATATCAGCCGACACAGCCCGAATATTTCTTTACAGGCGACCATATCGACAATTTCTGTTATTCGCCGTCATCTTCGGAAAAAATCATTGAAACGGATTTCACACCCCAGCCCGTACTTTTGAACGCTTGAACCAAAAAGCAGGACAGATATTTTTGTCTGTCCTGTTTTTTGTTCAGAATTTTAAGGGAATCAGACCGAAATATATCAAATTTGCCAATTTTTCAAAAAAGCATAGATATTATAAAATATTCGGTGTATAATATATTCCTGTAAATCAAGTTTATTGGAGGATATATTTATGCCGAATGTTGATATAAAAAAATATGAAGATTTCGTTTCAAACAGCCCTTACGGAAGTTTTACACAGTCGTCTTTATGGGCAAAGGCGAAAGTGGACTGGGACAGTGAACTCGTTGCCGTATATGACAAGGACGGCAATATCAAAGCCGCCATGCAGATATTGTTCAAGAAACTGCCCGTGATAAAGTCAACTTTTGCCTATTCCACAAGAGGTCCCGTATGCGATTGTACGGATAAAGAAACTTTGACGGAACTTATGGAAGAAGCGAAAAAAGTCGCTAAAAAACATCATGCCTATATGCTCAAAGTCGATCCCATGATACCGCATTACGAACAGGTCACGGAAGAAGAAAATTTCAGCTTTGACAAGGAAAAAAGTCTTGAAGTCGTGGAGAATTTCAAGTCACTCGGCTTTGAATACGATCCCGACATTTCGGAGGATATTACCGTTCAGAGTCTGAAAAACTATCTTCTCAACATATCAGGCAAGACCAAAGAAGAAGTTTTTGAGGGTTTTCACTCCAAATGGAGATATAATATCAGGGTTGCCGAAAGAAAGGGCGTTACCTGCAAGGCTTACGGAAAGGAAAAATTGGACGATTTCTGTATGCTCATGAAAGAAACAGGGGAACGTGACGGTTTCCATATCCGTTCCAAAGAATATTTTGCCAATATGATGGACGCTCTCGGTGAACACGCAAGATTATATATGTGCTATGCCCCCGACGGTGAGCCTATTTCGGGTGCATTGGATATCAATTATGCAAAGCGTGTCAGCTATCTTTACGGTGCATCGGGCAACGGTCACAGAAATCTCATGCCGAATCATCTCATGCAGTGGACAATGATACAATGGGCTGTTGAAACAGGCTGCGATTTATACGACTTCATGGGCGTACCGCATTACAATGACGAAACCCATTCCAATTACGGTGTATATAAATTCAAGAAAGGCTTTAACGGCTATGCCGAAAAATATCTCGGTGAATTCAACTACATTCCCTCAAAGGCAAAGTATCAATTTCTCAAATGGGCGGCGAAAACTTTCATGCACAGGGATATTTAATCAATGAGCAATTACCGGGAAAATGTTGACATAAACTGCATATTGTTTTATAATGAAATCAAAAGGAGTGATTTGGAATGACCGTAATGCAGGAACAGGCTATACAGCTTATACAGCAGATCGGAAGAGCACACGTCTGAACTCCAGTCACCCTAATCCATCTCGTA
>CAMHPW010000171.1 GCA_946187095.1 uncultured Clostridia bacterium
TATTTTATCAATTATTTTATAGCATAGAACCCCAATACTCCAAACATCAGCTGAATAACTATAATTCATCCCCATAAGTACTTCAGGTGCCATATATCCTAAAGTACCTACAATTTCTTTTGTAGTTTCATTTGGTTCCAATCTTTTACAGATACAAAAATCGCTTACTCTTATATCTGCATCATCTGTCATATCAGTCATTAAAATATTTTCTGGCTGTATAGACAGACATTTTTTCTTTGGCGGAAATTCTCGTCAGCTTATTGAGAGAGCGGAAAAAAGTTTTTTTATGTTCGGGGGCAATAATAATGCTTCTGTCACCTTTGAGCTTGCCTGAACCGATGGTGAAAATGCCCGAGGTATACAGTCCCATCATGTGCATAAGCAAGCCCTGTTCCACGGTAACGGCAGAAAGACAGTTTCTTTTTGTGAATGTGATATTTTTATTGACAAGCCCCTTGGATATCACAAGATATTCCCCCTGATTGTACGTTTTGAAACCGCCGTAACGCATAAAACACAGAACAATGGATACTGCCCAGCCCATGATCAATATACTTGCCGCCCCTGCCGTTGCAGGAGGGAGATTCAGGGCGATCAGCCGCAAACGGAAATCCGCCTGTGTACGCCAGATGTCATTGGCAAGTTCATTTCCTGCAATGTCACCCAATTTTGAAATGACAGGGGCGATAAAGACAAGTCCCGTTGCAGGATTCGACCAGAATGTGCATAAAAGAAACGTACTGATGAAATTCGCTTTGACACAGGATGTTTCAGGATTCATCTCATGGATTTTTATCAGAATCATTTTGGTATTTTTCCATGAAAAATAGGCGGAAATGTCATAGCTTTTACTGAGTCCCGCAGGCGTATCGAATGAAACTTTCACTGCCCCGAACAATGCCGCCAATGCATCCATGTTAAATACGATCGTTTGTATTTTGGAATACGGCACTGTGAAACGCCTTTTGATAAACAAGCCGTCATGAATCTGTATGCCGTTTTCGATTATCCTGTATCTGTAGCGGCTGTAGGAATAGACGGCATAAGCGATAACAGCGATGGCATAGGCTGTACCCGAACCGACCGTCGCTATATATTCGAGAATATCTTTCGGTCTGTACAAAAACTGCTGTAAAACAGAAAGAAATACAAGAATGACCGATATTTTCAGCTTTTTGATAATAGAGAAAGGGTGTGTTTTTTTATATTTTCTTTTTTCCATGACGTTCCCCCGAATGTTCTATCTGATTTTTGAGCCGATAAGCGTTTATCATGGTGATCTGACTGACACTTTCAAACGAACCTGCCATCATGAGTCTTACCGAACACAAGCCGTAAATTCTCTGCAAAACTCCCTGAGATATCACACAATACTGTATCTGTGAAGCGGGTATTTTCGTTTCATGATAGATAAAAACACCGCTGCTGATGGAAATAATATTATCTTCAAAGAAATATCCACAGTGCTTATAAAGCATTGGAAAATAAATCAGTATCATTAAAAAATAGACAATAAGCCCGATTACAGCTAAAAATACCGCCCATTCGGGAAAGAATACAAATAAGCTGCCGTCAAGAAAGGAAAAAATAATTAAAACGGCAGTTGCCCTGAGACGCCACAAATATACACATTTTTCCGAAAGCAGATCATTCTGCATAAGATCCCTCCGTTCCAATATCTATTTTATCACAAAATAAATGCAAAATCCATGCAAATTTGTTTTAATTGGCAGATTGACGGAAAAGAATTTTTATTATAAAATATACAGGTAAAATTATATAAATCGGAAGTGAGATTTTTTATGTATTCTACAAAAGAAGCAATGCTTTTGATGTCATCTTTATCGGTATACAAAGGCATCATGAACAGGTCTGTGGCAAAGGCTTATTACAGACTTCTTTCGGCTTTCGACAAGGATATATTTGAATTCTGCAGTGCATGGGGAGAATTTTTTGCCGTCCTGTGCGACAAGGAATGTTCGGAAAGTTTCGCAAAGGCTCTTTCGGAAACGGCTCTCTTTGATGAAAATGCTTTTTCAAGGGCAGCGTCGGCAGGCGTTGAAAAAAATCTGCCGTCAAGCGTGGTCAATGCCGTTCAGCGTGACATTGCGGCGATCAGGAAATTATACAGCCTTTCGCCCGAAACCATATTGAATGACTATCAATACAGAGATGAATTGGGAAGTATAGCGGAAAGTCTGCCCAAATGGAAAACAGGTCTGCCTGTGAGTGAATTTTCCGATGAAGCAAATACGCTTGAACGTATAGCGGAATTCCACAAAAGAAACGGCTGCGGTATTTTTGCACGTTACAGGGCATTTATCTGGCGTGACAATGACGTTCAGCCTGTTCTGCACCCTGATGATATCCGATTATCTTCTCTTAAAGGCTATGATATCCCCAGAAATACCGTTCTGAAAAATACGCTTGCCTTCATGAAGAATATCGAGAGCAACAACTGTTTGTTATACGGTGACAGGGGTACAGGCAAATCCTCTACCATCAAAGCGATTCTCAATGAATATTACAAGGACGGTCTGAGAATGGTGGAAATGCCCAAGGACAGACTTTCGGAATTTCCGGTCTTAGTCGATAAAATAGCCGCTTTGCCGCTGAAATTCATCATATTCATAGATGACCTTTCATTTTCTGGTGAAGATAAAAGCTATGCACAGCTCAAAGCCGTTCTGGAAGGCGGACTTGCCGCCAGACCTGCCAATACGCTGATCTATGCAACTTCCAACAGACGGCATATTATCAAAGAAACATTCAGTGACCGTGACGGTGACGATATGCACCGTAATGACAGTATGCAGGAAAGTCTGTCGCTTTCGGACAGATTCGGAATGTCCGTGAATTTCTCCAAACCCGATAAAGACCAGTATCTTGCAATCGTCATGAGTCTTGCCGATGAAAACCATATTGAAATGGATACGGAAGAACTGTGTACAAGGGCTGAAAAATGGGCAATACAGCGTGGCGGACGTTCCCCCAGAGCTGCAAGGCAGTTCATCTCATTCATACAGACCTGAACAATTAGCAATAATTTGGAAAGGAAGAAAAAAGAAAATGAAAAAAATCGTATCACTTATCATGAGCGGAATGCTTGCATTGGGCATGGCAGGCTGTTCATACGTTTCACCCGACGGTGAATATCCCGTGAAGATAGCCAACTATACATTTGAAACCAAACCCGAAAGTATTGTATGCCTTGATGATTCCGTAGCGGATATTCTGATTGCCTGCGGATATGCCGACTTAATAAAGGCACGTTCCGAAGAATGTACCCAGGAGGAAATTGAAGATATACAGACAGTCGGCAAGGAAGATGAACCCGATGTGCAGAAAATTCTTTCAGCCAAACCGGATGTCGTTTTTGCGGGTAAAATGCTTGAGGCAAGTGTCAGAAAAAAACTGTCGGAAGAAAATATCAATGTGCTCACAATGGTCAGGGCAAACGACAATGACAGCCTGACAGTTCTGTATGAAAATATATGTGCCGTTGCCGGCGGCGACAAGTCGGGCAGAAAAAAAGGCATTGACAAGGCAAGATCCGTTGTGACGACAATGGGCGATTTACAGAGAATCATACCCGAAAGCAAATTCCTGATGACAGCCTGTTATCTGTATGATACAGAGGGTGATGTTGTCTATAACGGCACGTTTGAGGGCAGTCTTTTTGAATATGCCAATGCCATGAATGTCTGCGGATATGAGGACGGTGATGCGATACAGAAAATCACTCTTGCGAATCCGAATTATATCTTCTGCGACACGGGCGTGAAAGCACAGCTTGAAAAAAGCGATACGTTCAAAAAACTGTCAGCCGTGAAAAACGGCAATGTCATTGAGATAGACAAAAATATCCTTCAGCGTCAGGGAAATACCATTACACAGATACTTTCCGATATGATAGAAATTATGTACCCCGAAATCACACAGGAATCAAGTGAACCGTCTGTTGAGGAAAGTTCAATAACAGAAGAAAGCTCTAAAACCGAAGAAAGTTCAAAAACTGAAGAAAGTTCAAAAACTGAAGAAAGTTCAAAAACTGAAGAAAGTTCAAAAACTG
>CAMHPW010000172.1 GCA_946187095.1 uncultured Clostridia bacterium
GCGTTTATTGTCAAAGAGGATTTTGCAGAACTGATGAAACGCATAGAAACGAGTCTTTCCAAATCGGAAAAAAGAGTTTTGTCGCTGTATCTTGACGGAAAGAGTTATGATGAAATTGCAGCGGAACTCAACAAGAACCGTAAATTCTGTGATAATGCCATGCAGAGAGTAAGAAAAAAATTGGCGGTCAGAAATTGATTGCCGGTTGAATATATGCCTGTGTAGCTTAATTTGTAAGAGCGTTGGCGGAGAGTCAAAGACAGCGGTGCAAATCCGCTCAGGGCAAAAAATTTATAGATACCAAAGAGAGGTAAAACAGATGTACGAGGATAAGACACTTATCTGCAAAGAATGTGGCAATGAATTTGTGTTCACAGCAGGCGAACAGGAATTTTATGCTGAGAAGGGCTTTGAGAATGAGCCTCAGAGATGCAAAGCTTGCCGTGATGCAAGAAAGACCGCACGCAGACCTGAACGTGAGATGTTCACAGCAGTTTGTGCATCATGCGGCAAAGAAGCAAGGGTTCCTTTCAGACCCCGTGAAGACCGTCCTGTATATTGCAGTGAGTGCTTTGCAAAGATGAAGGAAGAACAGGCTTAATTTATTATCGCTTGGTCAGTTCGGCATTCCGGAGAGTAATATCTTCGGGGTGCCTTTTTGTTTCACAGATTTTTGGACTGTTTTTATGTAAATTTGCCATTTTCATATTCAAAAGCTATTTTGTACTTGATATTTTGTAAAATTTATACTATAATATCATGTAGAAATTTTTTCAGGAGCAAAGGGAGGTTATTCAATGACTGATGAAATGAGTAAAGGATATGAGTATCTTTCAAAGTTGTTTGATGACGGGATTTTTACGGAAATAGGTGCATTTGCGGATAAAGCCGGAGCAGTTGCAGCACACGGTACGGTCAACGGTGTCGGTGTGTATGCCTATGCACAGAGTTCTGACTGTTCAGGCGGTGCCATGTCAAAGGCACAGGCAGCTAAAATAAAAAAGCTGTATGACCTTGCCCTCAAAGCAGGTGAACCTGTCGTTGCAGTATATGATTCAACAGGAGGCAGGCTGTCGGAAGGTCTTGATATGCTTGCGGCATACGGTGATATTCTTAAATATTCCAATAATCTGTCGGGAGTTGTTCCGCAGATATCCGTGATAGCAGGAAACTGCTTTGGTACGCAGGCACTGATCGCAGCCTGTGCAGATATCGTGATCATGACGGAAAATGCAAAGTTTTCTCTTTCAACGGGCGGTGAAAAGTCATCTGCTGATGAAAATATAAAAAGCGGAAATGTACATATTGCCGTAAAAGATATGGATGAGGCATTGGAAAAAGCGGGAATGCTTTTGGAAATGCTGCCGTCAAACAATCTGTCTGCTGCCTGCATAGCTTATGATGAGGTAAATGCAGAGGGAGTCCCTGCAAGTGCAGATAAAGTATCTGATGTGATATCCAAAGTGGCTGACAGTGAGAGTGCCGTTGAATTACAGAAGGATTTCGGCAGGGCTGTTACAACGGTTCTGGCAACGGTGAATGGAATCACAGTGGGATTTGTCGGTGCAGAGGGTGAAATAGACGGCAAGGCCAGTTCCAAAGCGGCAAGATTTGTAAGATTCTGTGATGCATTCAGCATACCTGTTGTTACATTTGTGGATGCGGAAAAATTCTGCTGTATCAAATCCGCCGCAAAGCTGACTTCAGCCTATGCAGAAGCAACAACGGCAAAAATCACTTTTGTTACGGGCAAGGCATACGGTTCTGTATATATAGCAATGGCAGGAACGGGTGCAGCCGCAGATATGACTTTTGCATGGGACAGTGCAAGCATATCGGCTCTCACGCCTGAAGCTGAAACGGTGATCATGCTTGGTGATGATTTCGGCGGAAAGCTGAAAAAGACAGCCGATCCGAAAGCGGAAAGAGAAAGAGTTGTTGAAGAATACAGGAAAGAGAATCTGACAGCTATGAAAGCGGCTGAACAGGGATATGTGGAAGATGTGATAAGTCCCGAAAACACAAGAGATAAGCTGATTGCAGCTCTTGATATGCTGGGCAGTAAGAGAGTTTCGACTTTGCCGAAGAAACATAATAATATTTATATATAAACTGAAAGGAAAATATTATATGAAAAACTTGAGAATAACTGTAAACGGAACAGTCTATGATGTACAGGTAGAGGAAGTTGACGGAACGGCTTCACCGGCAGCGGTATCTACCGCACAGCCGGCTGCACCCAAGGCAGCCGCACCTGCACCGAAAGCAGCAGCCGCTGCACCGGCAGGCGGAGAGGCAGTAAAATCTCCTATGCCCGGCACAATTATCAGCGTAAATGTAAAAGCAGGTCAGTCTGTTAAAAAAGGCGATGTGCTTGTCGTTCTCGAAGCTATGAAAATGGAGAATGAGATAAAGGCTGCAAAGGATGGCAAGGTAGTATCTGTTGCAGTCAATAAAGGTGAATCTGTCGATACGGGTACGGTTCTTGTAACAATGGATTGAAAGGGGATCGTTTGTAATGGCAAAAAAAATACAAATTACTGAAACAGTCCTCAGAGATGCCCATCAGTCTTTGATCGCAACGAGAATGCCGATCGAAGATATGCTGCCGATATTGCCCAAACTTGATGAAGTTGGATTTTATTCCCTCGAATGCTGGGGCGGTGCAACATTTGATGCGTGTATCAGATTCTTAAATGAAGATCCCTGGGAGAGATTGAGGATCATCAGAAAGAATTGTCCCAAAACCAAACTGCAGATGCTTTTCAGAGGTCAGAATATGCTGGGATACCGTCACTATGCAGATGATGTACTGGAATATTTTGTACAGCGTTCAGTGGCAAACGGTATAGATGTTATCAGGATATTTGATGCCCTGAATGATATCAAAAATCTGAAAACGGCTATCAGTGCCGCCAAAGTTGCGAAGAAAGAAAATCCCAATGTAGAAGCACAGGTAGCCATGAGTTATACGACAGGTCCTGTATTTACGACTCAGTATTATGCGGATTATGCCAAGAGAATAGAAGATGCCGGGGCGGATTCTATCTGTATCAAGGATATGGCGGCACTTCTCACACCGTATTATACAGCGGAATTGGTTGAGGCTATCGAAAAGGCTGTCAAGATTCCCGTACAGATACATACCCATTATACATCGGGCTTGGCATCCATGTGTCTGTTAAAGGGTATAGAAGCAGGTGCGGACAGGATAGATACAGCCATGTCACCGCTTGCCAACGGTACATCTCATGCCCCGACAGAATCTATGGTAGCGGCTTTGCAGGGTACGGAATATGATACAGGAATTGATTTGGTGAAGCTGTCCGAAATAAGAGAATATTTCATGGGACTCAGAGAAAAATATATCAAAAGCGGTCTGCTTGATCCGAAAATGCTTGCGACAGATGCAAAGGCATTGATCTATCAGGTGCCCGGCGGAATGCTGTCGAATCTTCTCAAGCAGCTCAAAGATGCAGGCAAGAGCGATAAACTGACGGAAGTATTGGAAGAAGTGCCGAGAGTAAGAAAAGATGCAGGCTATCCGCCGTTGGTAACGCCTACTTCACAGATAGTCGGTACACAGGCTGTATTCAATGTCATATTGGGCGAGCGTTATAAGATGTGCAACGGACAGTTCAAAGACCTTGTAGCAGGTAAATATGGTACAACGCCTGTACCGATCGATCCGAAATTCAGAAAGAAGATCATAGGCGATCAGAAGCCTGTTGAATGCCGTCCGGCAGATTTGATCGAGCCTGAATTGGAGAAACTCCGTGCGGAGATACCGCAGTGGATTGAGCAGGAGGAAGATGTGCTGACCTATGCACAGTTCCCCGAAGTAGCACCGAAATTCTTCAAGGCAAGACGTGATAAGAAAATCGGTATCAATCCCGATGCTGATATAAAGAATAAAGTACATCCGGTATGATGAAAATGACAGGAATCTGTATCAATGCAGGTTCCTGTTTTGAATTTTATTGGTATCAAAAGTATTACAAAATGTCAAAATGACTTTTCATTTTCAAAAGCATATGGTATAATGAAATGCAGAATTTTTTAAAAGGAG